>JBJMLJ010000697.1:0-3586 GCA_045805365.1 Thermoleophilaceae bacterium | reverse complement strand
CTTCGCCGAGGGGCACGTCCTGATCGAGGACTATCCGGGCGTCGGCAAGACCGCCCTCGCGCGCGCCCTGGCGCGGTCGATCGACGCCGAGTACGCGCGCATCCAGTGCACGGCCGACCTGCTCCCGGCGGACGTCGTCGGGACCAACGTCTTCAACCAGCGCGAGAACAAGTTCGAGTTCCGGCCCGGGCCCGTCTTCGCGAACGTGGTGCTCGTCGACGAGGTCAACCGCGCGTCGCCCAAGACGCAGTCGGGCCTGCTCGAGTGCATGCAGGAGCGGCACGTGTCCGTCGACAAGCACACGCACGAGCTGGCGCGGCCGTTCATGGTGCTCGCGACCCAGAATCCGATCGAGTACGAGGGGACCTATCCGCTGCCCGAGGCGCAGCTCGACCGCTTCATGGTCCGCGTCTCCCTCGGCTACCCGTCGGCCGACGACGAGACCGACATGCTGGCCGACCACGCGGAGCACGACCGCGTGCTCGACCTCGAGAACGTCGCGGAGGTCGGCGAGATCCTCGCGGCCCAGGCCGCGGCCGGCCGGGTCCATGGCAGCGAGGCGCTGCGGCGCTACATCGTCGCCATCCTCGACGCGACGCGCGCGGACCCGCGGATCGAGCTCGGGGCGAGTCCGCGCGCCGGGCTGATGCTCTTCCGTGCCGCCAAGGCGCTCGCGGCGCTGGAGGGCCGTGACCACGCCCTTCCCGACGACGTCCAGGGACTGGCGCCGTCCGTGCTGACGCACAGGCTGCTGCTCGCCCCCGACGTCTCGGGAGACGAGCGTCCTGGCGTGATCCGGGACGCGCTCGACCGCGTCCCGGCGTTGTGACCAGGGCGCTCGGCACGGCGATCCTCGGGATCGCCCTCTGCCTGGCGGCCGCCACCTTCGACACGGCCTCCCTGTACGTGCCCGGGGTGGCGCTCATCATCATCTCGCTGGGCTCCATCGCCTGGGTCCGGCTCGCGGCTCGCGGTGCTCGCGTGACCCGTGCGTCGGGACCTCACACCGTGGTCGAGGACGACCCCTGGCCGCTGCGGCTCGAGCTCAGCACCGGCGGGCTGCCGCCGCCTGGCGGCGAGCTGATCGAGCCGCTTCTGGGCTGGCCGGTGCCCGTGGCCGGGCGCTGGTCGCGCCGGATCCGGATCAACGTGCGCTTCTCGCGACGCGGCCGGCGAACGCTCGAGCCGGCGCTGCTCGTCGTCCGCGACCCGCTCGGTCTCGACCGGGTCGAGATCCAGGGAGAGGGGGGAGAGGAGCTCCTCGTGCTGCCCCGGGTCGAGCCGGTGGAGCCCGTCCGCAGCGGTGGCTCGGCCGGCGGTGGCACGGCGGCCGACGGCGAGCAGTTCGGCCCCACGCGTCGGCTCGACCGGTCGACCGCGGAGCTCGAGATCGACGGCCTGCGTCCCTACCGCGAGGGCGCCCCCGCCTCGCGCATCCATTGGCCGGCGGTGGCCCGCTCGGGGGAGATGCTCGAGCGCCGGCTCGTGGCGGGGCTCGACGCCGCGCCCCTCGTCGTCCTCGACGCGACCCGCCCCGAGTCCGAGGAGGCCCTCGACGCCGCGGTGAGGGCGGCGGGCTCGCTGTGTGTCCACCTCGCCCGCGCGGGAGGCTGCGCGATCCTGCTGCCCGGCGAGCGACGGGCCGTGGAGGTCGGCGCCGACATGGGGGCATGGCCCGCGGTGCACGTTCGCCTGGCCCTGGTCGAGCCGTCGCCCGCCCCACCCGCCCTGTCGCCCAGCGGCCGTAGCGGCGCCGTGATCTGGGTCAGCGCGCGAGCCCAGGGGCGCGCGCCACTGGCCCTCGAGCGCCTGCCGGCGGGCTCGCGCTGGCTCGTCATGCAGCGCCCGCCGCTCGGCCTGGTTGCCGCGTTCACGGTCGCTGGTTGCACCGGAGTGCGGGTGGATCGCGCCCGCCGGCGGACACGGGCGGCCGCATGAGCGGCGCTGCCGCACGGCTGGCGGCCCCTCCGGCGGCCGTGCCCGCGGTCGCCGAGGAGCGCGACTCGACGGTCCTGCGCCTGGTGGCCTTCGCCGGGCTGGCTGCCTTCGGCGTCGGCCACTGGTGGGGGATGGTCGACCACGGCCCCGGGGGCCGCGCCTTCGCGGTGGTCGCGGTCGCCGTGGCGGGGGCGGCGTTCCTCGCCTCGCTCAACCACGTGAGGCTGCCGCGAGCGCCCACGATCGCGCTGGCGAGCGCGATCACGCTCGGGATGCTGCTCGGAGGGATGGCCGCCGCGGGCCTGCACCTGCGGCTGCTCCTCCCGCATCACTGGAGCGTCCTGGGCGACGGGCTCGACCGCGGCCTGTCGGGCGTCCGGACGGTCGACTGGCCCTACGACGGGCCGGACAGCTGGGTGCGCTTGACGATCCTCCTCGGAGCGCCGCTGCTACTCACCGCCGCCGCGGCCCTCGCCTTCTGGCCGGTCCGCCGCTACCACCGCTTCTGGCGTCTCGAGGCGCTGATCGCCCTGCTCGTGCTCTACGGGGTCGCGGTGACCAACCACGACCCGGGCTCGGATCTCACCCGCGGCTTCGTCCTCCTCCTGCTCGTCGGCGCCTGGCTCTGGCTGCCGCGGCTCGGCAGGCGGGACGCCCTCGTCGCCGCGGCGGCGACGATCGCCGTGGGCATCGCCTCGCTGCCGGTCGCGTCCGCCCTCGACGGAACCCGGCCGTGGTGGGACTACCGCTCCTTCGACTGGTTCGGCGGCGGCAAGAGCGTCGTCTACGACTGGAACCACTCCTACGGGCCGCTGACGTGGCCGCGGGACGGCACGACCCTGCTCAACATCAAGTCCTCCCAGCCCCTGTACTGGAGGGCCGAGGTGCTGGACCGCTTCGACGGATACCGCTGGCTGCGCACGGAGGAGGGGCACAACGGGGCCGTCGGCGGGCTGCCCGACCGCGTCAAGCCGCGCGGCAAGCGCTGGAGCTACTTCGAGTTCAACCCGCGCTGGGACCGGCATGTCCGGGTCACCGTGCGCTCCCTCCACAGCGACCTGATCGTCGGCCCGGGCACGATCTACGAGATCAAGGGCGCCGGCTCTACGGTCACGGTTGACGACGGAACCACCACCAAGCTCGACGCCGCGCTCGAGAAGGGCGACAGCTACACGGTGGCCGCCTACGCTCCCAAGCCGACGGCGGCGCAGATGCGCGGCGCGCCGGCCGCCTACACCGCCGACATGAGCAGCTACACGAGCCTCTCCCTGCCTGGGAGGAAGGAGATGGAGATGCCGCTGCGGGGCGATCCGCTCAGCGGCGCACCCGGCGCCGCGCGGGCCCTGTCCCAGTCGGCATACGCCCCCGTCTACCGGCTCGCCCGGGCCGTGACGGCCGGCGCCCCCACGGCGTACGACGCGGTCGCCCGAATCGAGCGCTACCTCGACCGCCACGACACCTACGACGAGCGGCCGCCCCGGCGCGCGCTGCCGCTGGCGGCATTCCTGCTCCGCGACCACATCGGCTACTGCCAGCAGTTCTCGGGGGCGATGGCTCTCATGCTCCGGATGATCGGGATACCGACCCGGGTGGCGGCCGGCTTCAGCCCGGGCTCCTACAACAGCGACACCGGCGAGTTCCGGGTCCG
>JBJMLJ010000696.1:0-2670 GCA_045805365.1 Thermoleophilaceae bacterium | reverse complement strand
GCGGATCGCCGTCCGGGGCGCGCCCGCCGCGCCGCGCTCGGGCTCGGCCGGCAGGGCGACCGTGAAGACGGTGCCCTCGCCGGGATGGCTGTCGACCTGAATCGAGCCCCGCTGGAGGTCGACGAGCGACCTCACGATGGCGAGGCCGAGGCCGGTGCCGCCACTGCCGTCCTCGCGGCGGACGAAGCGGTCGAAGACGTGCTCGAGCTCCTCCTCGGTCATTCCGCGGCCGGTGTCCTCCACCGTGATCTCGAGCTGGCCCTTCCGCCGGTCGAGCGAGACGATGACCTCGCCTCTCTCGCTCGTGTAGAGGTGGGCGTTCGACACCAGGTTCGTGATGATCTGCCGGACGCGGACCGGATCCGCGAGCGCCCGCGGCAGCCCCGGCGGAACCCGGATTCGCAGGTGCTGCTGCTTCTCGTCCACGCGCGGGCGCATGAGTGTGGCGACCTCGCGCACCACGTCGCCGAGATCGAACAGCCTCGGGTGGACCTCCATCTTGCCCGCCTCGAGCCGGGCCACGTCGAGCAGGTCGTTGACGAGGTCCACGAGGCGGTCGGTGCTCTGCAGGATCACCGTGACGAACTCGCGCTCCCTCTCGCCGAGCTCGGGGGAGCGGTCGAGCAGCTCGACGAAGCCCTTGATCGAGGTCAGCGGGCTGCGCAGCTCGTGCGAGGCGGTGGCCACGAAGTCCGACTTGACGCGCTCGAGCCGGGCTCGCTCGGACACGTCGCGGATCGTCCAGACCGTGCCCTCGTTCTCGCCGAGCGGCGCGGCCGTGATCGACAAGGTCCGCTCGTCCTGGTCGCGCATGACCTCCCCGTCCAGTGCCTCCTCGAGCGGCGGCAGCGGGCTGCCCGGCCCGGCCGCGTTGGCGCCGACCGGCAGCTCGGGCACGACCTGGAGGGCGCGGGGGTTGGTCGCGGTGACGATCCCGTCCGGGTCGCACACGACGAGCGCGTCGCCGAGGCTCTCGATCGTGGTCGACAGCTTTCTGCGCTCGGCCTCGATCCGCGCGCTCGCGGTGTCGAGCTGCTCGGCCATCGCGTTGAAGGCCGAGCCCAGGTCGGAGAGCTCCTCGGGGCCCGCCGGCTGGACGCGCTCGTCGAGCTTGCCCTCGGCGAGGCGGCGAGTGGCCGCCACAAGGTCCTCGAGCGGACGGCGGATCGAGCCGATCAGCCCGCCGATCAGCCCCAGCGCTCCGATGAGCGCCAGGCCGCCCGCGATCGCGGCCAGGATGACGGCGTTGCGCGAGTCGTCGCGCGCCTTGTCGCGCGCGCGATGGCGGCGCTCCTCCTGGCGGGCCGTGAGCCGGCCGTCGTTCGAACGCGCGGCGTCGACCGTGAGCGCCAGGCGGCGGGCCGTGCCCCGGCGGCGGGCGAGCCGGCGGGCGCGGCGCTCGAGCGCGATCCGCTGGCGGACGAGGCGTTCGCTCTCCGGGTCGCTGCGCGCGAGCTGGAGCGCGCTGAGCGCGGCTGTATCGAACGAGTCCGCCGCCCTGCGGCGCAGCGCTGCAGCGCCCGTTCCATTCGTCCCCAGCGCCGCCTCCTCGACGACCCCGGCCGCCAGCAGCCGCGACGAGGCCACCTGGACGTCGTACGCCCGCGCGAGCTGGTCCTCGTAGTCCTGCCTCGCCTGGTACAGGTCGCCGATCGCGATGGCGGCGATCGTGCCGAGGAGCACCGTGAGCCCGAGCAGCAGCAGCCGAAGCGTCTTTCCCAGCGACAGGCGCCCCACCATTGAACGGCGCTCTACCATGAGCCCGTGACCCTTGCAGGCACCTGGCTGAGGCAGGCAGTAGGCGCGACCGGCGTGTCGCTGGCGGCGCCTCTCGCGCTGCTGGCGTTCGGCGGCCTGCTGGCGTTCGGCGGCCTGGGCGGCCTCGGCTCCCTCGGCCAGATCTCGGCCGGGCCGAGCCTCCCGGGCGCCGGGAACCTGCAGACGGCGCGCGGTACCAAGCTCGCCGACACGCGGATCTCGAGCGGCGGCGGCGCTGCCGCCCTCGCCGCGACAGCCGGCGCCTCGACATCCGCCGGCGGCGGCCCCGCGGGAGCCTCTCCGGTCGGCACCGGTTCGCCGACGACACCCGGGACGACCGTCCCTGGCGGCGGCGGCGCGGTTCCCCAGCCGCCGTCGCAGACCGGCGGCTCGTCGCCGGCCACGCCCCCGGGCGGCGGCGGCACAGTCCCGGGCGTCCCCTCCACTCCGAGCCGTCCGCTCGCACCGGTCGGCCAGACGGTGGGCGGCGTGACCGACTCCCTGCCCGCCCCGGTCTCCCCGATCACCGACGGCCTCCTCGACACCCTGCTCGGTCCACCCCGGTAGCGCTCGCCGCTACTCCTTCCAGACCTCGACCGACACCTCGTCCACCGGCAGCGGGATCGGCGGCTCCGGCTTGCTCGCCTTGACCCGCACCGAGTCGGCCCCGTAGCGGTCGGCGAGGCGGTCGGCCACCGCCGCGCAGAGGCGCTCGAGGGTCCGGTAGGAGCGCTCCTGCGCGGCCAGCGCCACCTGCTCGCACACGTCCGCGTAGTCGACCGTGTCCTCCACGCGGTCCGTGTTGGTGGCGTCGCACTCGTCGAGGTCGAAGACGATGTCGAACACCAGCCGCTGGCCGAGCTCCCGCTCCGCCTCGCTCACCCCATGGCGGGTATACAGCGACAGCCCGCT
>JBJMLJ010000695.1:0-4827 GCA_045805365.1 Thermoleophilaceae bacterium | reverse complement strand
GTCATGGGCGAGGGCGCCGGGATCCTCGTGCTGGAGGAGGGGTCGAAGGCGCGCGAGCGCGGCGCCCGGATCCTGGGGCGCGTGCGCGGGTACGGCGCGACGTCCGACGCCCACCACCTGACTGCGCCCCAGCCGAACGGCGAGGGCGCGGCCCGCGCCATCGAGCTCGCCCTGAAGGACGCCGGCGTCGAGCCGGAACAGGTCATCTACGTCAACGCTCACGGCACGTCGACGCCGCTCAACGACCGGGCAGAGACCGAGGCGCTCAAGACCGCCCTGGGCGAGCGGCGCGCCCGCGAGCTCCCGGTGAGCTCGACCAAGTCGGCTATCGGCCACCTGCTGGGCGCAGCGGGCGCGGTCGAGGCGATCGCCACGCTCCTCGCGCTGCGCGACCGCATGGCGCCGCCCACGCTCAACTACGAGGAGCCGGACGAGGGGCTCGACCTCGACTACGTGCCCGACGGCGCGCGGCCGCTGGCCAACGGCGACACCCCCGCGATCGGCATCTCCAACTCGTTCGGCTTCGGCGGCCACAACGCCGTGCTCTGCCTGGAGGCCGTCGCGTGACGCTCGTCCTTCCGGAGCGAACGGAGGCGCGATCGCCGGTCGAGCGGCTCGAGCTGCTCTGCGACGAGGGGTCGCTGCACGTGATCCGCTCGACCGTGCTGCCGCGGCGGCCATCCAGGCGCACCCGGGCCGGCGACGGCGTGGTGGCCGGCGCCGGGCGGGTGTCCGGCCGTCCGGTCTACTGCTACGCGCAGGATCGGTCGTTCGCGGGCGGCTCGCTGGGCGAGGCGCACGCCGAGTCGATCGTGAGGGTGATCCAGCAGGCCGGCCGTGCCGGCACCCCGGTGATTGGCTTCGTCGAGTCGGCCGGCGCTCGCATGGACGACGGCGTCGCCGCCCTCGGCGGCTACGGCCGGATCTTCCGCGAGACCGTGGCCAACTCCGGCCGGGTGCCGCAGATCACCGTGGTGACGGGCGTCTCGGCCGGCGGCGGCGCCTACTCGCCGGCGCTCACCGACTTCGTGATCATGACCGGCGAGTCGAGCATGTTCCTCACCGGCCCGGGCGTGGTCCGCGACGTGACCGGCGAGGACGTGGACGCCACCGAGCTCGGCGGCCCGCGCGTCCACGCGCGCAACGGCGTCTGCCACTTCGAGGCCGAGAGCGACGGCGCCGCGGCGCTGCTGGCGCGCGAGCTGCTCGGACACTTCCCCCAGCGGGCGGGCGAGTCCCCGCCGCTCGGGGCGCCCGTGGACGCTCCCGGGTTCGACCCCGCCGCGCACGTGCCGAAGGAGGCGCGGCGCGTCTACGACGTCCGCGACGTGGCCTGCGAGATCGCCGACGGCGGCCGCATGCTCGAGGTCTCGGAGCGCTGGGCGCGCAACATGGTCACCGCCCTCTGCCGGATCGACGGCCGCCCGGTCGGCCTGATCGCGAACCAGCCCTGGTTCCTCGGCGGCGTGATCGACTCCGCCGCCGCCCAGAAGGCCACCCGCTTCGTGGGTAAATGCAATGAGTTCGGCCTGCCTCTCGTGGTGCTCGTCGACACGCCGGGCTTCCTGCCCGGCACGCGGCAGGAGGCGCAGGGCGTCATCCGGCACGGCGCCGGGCTCCTGCACGCGTTCGCGGCGGCGACCGTTCCCAAGCTGACGGTCGTCCTGCGCAAGGCCTACGGCGGTGGCTTCATCACGATGAACTCGAAGGACCTCGGCGCCGACCTGGCCCTCGCCTGGCCGGATGCGGAGATCGGCATCATGGGCCCGCGCCAGGCCGTGGGGATCGTGCGCCGGCGCGAGATCGCCGAGGCCGACGATCCCGAGGAGGCGCACGCCCGGCTGACCGCCGAGTACGCGGACGAGCATGTCTCGGCGACGGCGTCCGCCCGCGAGGGCTACGTCGACGAGGTGGTCGAGCCCGCGGCAACCCGAGAGCGGATCGAGTCCGCGCTGGCGGCGTTCGCGTGACGCCCATGTACGCCGCCCTGGGCGACAGCCTCACGCACGGCACGGGCGATGGCCGCTGGCCCGATGCGGTCGCGAGCGCCCTCGGCGCCCGTTACGCGAACCTCGCACGGATCGGGGCTACGAGCCGGGATGTCGAGGACGAGCAGCTCGAGCCGGCTCTGGTCCTGCGTCCGGACGTGGTCTCGCTCATCTGCGGTGCCAACGACGTGCTCGAGTCGGTTCGGCCGGACCCCGGTGACTATGCGCTTCGGCTCGAGCGGATGTTCCTGCGGATCCGCACGGCGTCGCCCGGCGCGCTGATCTTCACCGCGACCTACCCGGACATGTCGCGCTTCGTGGAGCTGCGCGAGCGGACGCGCCGGCGCGTCAGGCGCGGCATTCAGGACTTCAACGGGGCCTGCCGCAGGGTGGCTGCCGACTACGACGTGCTCGTCCTCGAGTGGGCCGACCGTCCCGAGACCGGCGAGCCGGCCTACCGCGCCGACGACGGCTTCCACCCGTCGCCGGAGGGCCACCGCCGGGCGGCGCGCGAGGTGATCGAGGCGTTGCGGATTCGCGACAAGGAGGTGGCCGCATGACACTGGACCTGAACTTCGACCGGCTGCGCGAGGGCGAGCGGTTCGTGACGCGCGGCCGCACGGTCACGGAGGCCGACGTCGTGCTGTTCGCGGGCCTTACCGGCGACATGCACCCGCAGCACGTCGACGCCGAGTGGTCGGCCGGCAGTCGCTTCGGCGAGCGAATCGCGCACGGGATGCTGATCGCGTCGTACGCGGTCGGGCTCATGCCGTTCGAGCCGGAGCGGGTGGTCGCCCTTCGCCGGGTCGGCGACCTCGTCTTCAAGCAGCCCGCCCGGATCGGCGACACGATCCACGTCGAGGGCGAGATCGCGGACAAGCGCGAGCTCGACGAGGGCCACGGTCTCGTGACCTGCCGCTGGCGCATCGTCAATCAGCGCCGCAAGCTCGTGGCGCGGGCGAGCGTCGAGGTCGTCTGGCGGCGGGATCCGGTCCTGGCGCCCCAAGAGCCCCAGCGGGAGCCGGTGCTCATCTGATGCTCGAGGGCAAGCGACTCCTCATCACCGGCGTGATGACGCGCCGCAGCATCGCCTTCGCGGTGGCCGAGCGCGCGCAGCGGAGCGGCGCCGAGGTCGTGCTGACGAGCTTCGGCCGCGCCCGGCGGATGACCGAGCGCGCCGCCCGGCAGCTGCCGGAGCCGCCCGACGTGCTCGAGCTGGACGTCAACGAGACGGCGCACTTCGAGGCGCTGGCCGCCGACCTGCGCGAGCGCTGGGGCGGCCTCGACGGAGCCCTCCACGCCATCGCGTTCGCGCCGCCCGACGCGCTCGGCGGCAACTTCCTCCGCACGCCGGCAGAGTCCGCGGAGGCCGCCTTTCGCACGAGCGCGTTCTCGCTCAAGGCGATGGGGGAGGCCCTGGAGCCGCTGTTCGAAGACGGCGGCAGCCTCGTCGGCCTCGACTTCGACGCCTCGGTGGCCTGGCCCGTCTACGACTGGATGGGCGTATCGAAGGCTGCGCTCGAGGCTGTCGGCCGCTACCTCGCGCGCGACCTCGGCCCGCGCGGCGTGCGGGTCAACCTGGTCTCGGCCGGCCCGGTCGAGACGCCGGCGGCCGGCGGCATCCCCGGCTTCGAACAGCTGGCGTCCACCTGGCAGCAGCAGGCGCCGCTCGGCTGGGACAGCGAGGACGCTGCGCCCGTGGCCGACGCCGTGTGCTTCCTGCTCTCCGATCTGTCCCGGGGCGTCTCGGGCGAGATCCTGCACGTGGACGGGGGCTTCCACGCGATGGGAGCGGCGGCGACGCGATAATCGCGTCCTTGCTCCTCGCGATCGACGTCGGCAACACCCAGACCCAGATCGGCATGTTCGCCTCCGACGAGCTCGTCGAGAGCTGGCGGCTCGCGACCGATCGGGAGGCGACGGTCGACATGCTCGCCTCCGAGCTGGCCGCCCTGCTCGCGATCCGCGACCTCGGAATGCGTGACGTCGACGGGGTGATCGTCTCGTCCGTCGTGCCCCACCTCGGTCACGAGTACGAGCTGATGTCGGACCGCTACTTCGACGGCACGCTGCACATCGTGGGCCCCGGGATCAAGACGGGGATGGCGATCAAGATCGACAACCCGCGCGAGGTGGGCGCCGACCGGCTCGTCAACTCCGTCGCGGCCTTCGAGCGCCTGGGGGGCCCCTGCATCTCGGTCGACTTCGGGACCACGATCAACTACGACGTCGTCTCCGCGGACGGCGACTTCCTCGGCGGCGTCATCGCGCCCGGGGTCGAGATCTCGATCGAGGCGATGTCGCGCCGTGCCGCGCGGCTGTTCCCGGTCGACCTCGAGCCGCCCCCGAGCGCGATCGGCAAGAACACCCAGGCCTGCATCCAGGCCGGCGTCATCTACGGCTTCGCCGGCCAGGTGGACGCGATCATCGGCCGCATCCGCGAGGAGCTGGGCGAGGAGGCGGCGACGATCGCCACCGGCGGCCTCGCGGAGCCGATCGTGCCCTTCTGCGAGGAGGTCGACGAGGTCGACGACCTGCTCACGCTGAACGGCCTGCGCCTGATCTGGGAGCGCAACGCGGGCCAGGCCGATTAGTCCTCGCCGCCGCGGCGGTCTTACCGGCAAGGACTCCAACCGGAAAGGACCGTCATGGAATTCGTCACCTCGCAGGACGGCACTCGGATCGCCTACGACCGCTACGGCAGCGGGCCCGCTGTCATCCTGGTCGGTGGCGCGCTCAGCCAGCGCAAGTTCAAGAAGATGGGTCAGCTCGGCGAGCTGCTGGCCGAGCAGGGCTTCACTGTCATCAACTACGACCGGCGCGGCCGCGGCGACAGCGG
>JBJMLJ010000694.1:0-12022 GCA_045805365.1 Thermoleophilaceae bacterium | reverse complement strand
CCGGCCGGCGTCGTCCTGCGCGCCGCGCACGTTCACGCGAGCGCCGGTGGCGCCGGACTTCTCGATCAGCGCCCGCGCCTTCTCCAGGTCGGCGTGCCCCTTCGGGTCCCCGTATGGGCAGGAGCCGGGGGCCACGTGGCCCGGGACCGCCGCGGGCAGGAGGGTGCAGCCGGGGTCGACGCGTCCCGCGAGCAGCCGCGTCAGGTCGCGGCCGTCGACCGCATAGGCCACGCCGCGCCGCACGCGCAGCTCGTTGAACGGCTTCCGCTTCGTGTCGAGCACGAACGCCAGCGTCGACGCCGTGGCGTGCTCGTGGTAGCGGTCCTCGTACTTCGAGCGCAGCTCCGGGAGCATCGGGTCGGGCGGCGGGTCGCGCATGTAATCGAGGCGCCCCGCGATCACGGCGCGGGCTGCGCGTGTGGCGTCCGGCTGGACGTCGACCGCGATCGCGTCGACGTTCCCGCCCGGTATCCCGGGCAGCGAAAAGTCCGCGTCGCGCCGCATGACGAAGCCGCCGCCGCGCCGGCGCCCGGCGATCCTGTAGGGGCCGATGCCCGCGGGCGAGCCCGGCCGCAGCGGGGTGCTCGCCGGAACGAGCCCGGCGTAGGTCGTCGCGAGGGCGTACGGAAAGCTGCTGTCGGGCTGCCGCAGGCGCAGGCGCACACCGCCCGTCCCGTCGTCCGTCGCGATCGCGGCGACGTTCCTGAAGAGGGCGGCACCCGGCGAGTTGAGCCGCCGGACGCGCTCGATCGTCCTGGCGAAGTCGCTCGCGCGGAGCGGCTTGCCGTTCGAGTAGCGGAGGCCTCGGCGGAAGCTGAACGTGTACAGGCGGCCCTCGTCGGAGACCTTGGGCATCCGGGCGGCGAGGCCGGGCACGAGCTCGGCGCTGGAGCGCCGGTAGGTGAGCGGCGGCGTATAGACGAGCCAGAGCGCCTCGCGGGCCTCCGCGCTCGAGGCGAGGGCGGGGTCGAGCGAGTCGGGCGGTGCGCCGTAGGCGATGTGGATCACGCCGCCCTCGCGAGCGTTGCCCTTGGGGCCGCCACCGCCCACGCAACCCGCCAGCGCCAGCCCGGCGGTCGCAGTCGCGAGCGCCGCCCGGGCGGCCCGGCTCAACTCAGCTGCTCGCGCATCTCCGCAAGCGACTTGCGAATCAGGCGCGAGACGTGCATCTGGGAGAGCCCGACGCGCTGCGCGATCTGGGTCTGCGGGAGGCCCTCCTCGAACCGCATGCGCAGGATCTCGCGCTCTCGCGGCGGCAGCCGCTGGAGCGCGGGCGCCAGGGCCGCGCGGTCCTCGGAGCGCCGGAAGCCCTCGTCCTCCTCGCCGATCGTCTCGAGCGGGTCGAGCTCCTCTTCCCCGGCGGGGCCGCCGGACAGCGACACGGTCGAGTAGGCGGAGCCGACCTCGAGCGCCTCGAGCACCTGCTCCGGCGTGGCCTCGAGCTCCTCGGCGATCTCGGCGATGCTCGGCGAGCGGGACAGCTTCACGGTCAGCCGCTCGATCGCTCCCGACATCGAGGCGTTCAGCTCCTGGAGCGCGCGCGGCACGCGGATCGCCCAGCCCTTGTCGCGGAAGTGGCGCTTGATCTCGCCGACCACATTGGGAGTCGCGTAAGTGGCGAGCGACACGTCGCGCTCGAGCTCGAAGCGGTCGATCGCCTTGATCAACCCGATCGCCCCGACCTGCTCGATGTCCTCGAGCGCCTCGCCGCGGCCGGCGTAGCGCCGCGCCAGCGAGCGGACGAGCGGCAGGTGGCGCTGGATCAGCTGCTCGCGCGCGCTCGTGTCGCCGCCCTCGTGGTAGCGGCGGAGCAGCTCGCGATCCTCCTCGCGGCCGCGATCGCTGCCGACGGGACGCCGGCTCGCAGCCTTCATCCGGGGCCCCGCAGCTTCTCGAGCCGAACCACGATGCGACCGTCGGCCGCCTCCTCGACGCCGAACGAGTCGACCACCGTCTGGAGGATGCGGCGCAGCGTCAGCTCTCCGGGCGGGCTGTCCTCCTGGAGGGCAACCGCGATCGAGCCCTCGCTGAGCGGACCCACGCGCGTTCGCACGCGGCCCTCGTCGATGTCGAAGGTCAGCGAGACGGTGCCGGTGCGACCCGCCTCGGCGAGCAGCCGCTCGACGGCGAGCTGGAGGTCGTCGATCTCCTCGAAGCCGAAGTCGACCTGTTCGGCGATGCCGCCGATGATGAGGCGGACGACCGGCTGGAAGTCCGGCGCCAGAGGTGCCTCGAGCTGGATTCGTTCCTTCCTCACCGACTCTGACAACGCTGCTACTCCCCGATCGTTCCGCAGCCAACCACGAGGTCGCCGTCCATCAGGCAGGCGACCTGGCCGGGCGCCACCGCATCCGCGGGCCGCGCGAGTTCCAGCGCAAGCCCGGCGCGGCGCTCGACTGCCCGGCAGGGTATCGGCGCGGCGCGATAGCGCAGCCGCACGGACCCGACGCGCCCGGCGGAGCGGTGGAGGCTGACCTCATCGAGGACGACGGCGTCGGTGGCCAGCTCGGCTCGCGTTCCGACCACGACTCGGTTGCGGGCGGCGTCCTTGGCGAGGACATAGAGCGGCTCCCGGCCCGCCACCCCGATACCCCGCCGCTGTCCGATCGTGAAGTCGTGGTGGCCGTCATGGCGCCCGACGACTCCGCCGGCGGAGTCGACGATCTCGCCCGGCGCGGCGGCGAGCCGGCGCCCGCCGTGGCGGCGCATGAACGCCCGCCGTCCGCTGCCCGCGAGGAAGCAGAGGTCCTGGCTCTCGCGCTTGTCGGCAACCGGCAGGCTGGCGTCCCGGGCAAGTGCCCGCACGGCCGGCTTGTCGAGGCCCCCGAGGGGGAAGGCCAGCCGCTCGAGCTGCTCGGGGCCAAGCCGGGCCAGCATGTAGCTCTGGTCCTTGCGCGGGTCGGCGGCCGCCCGCACCAGCGGACCTTCCTCGTCGCGGCCCACGCGCGCGTAATGACCCGTCGCCAGCCGCGCCGCCCCGAGCAAGCCCGCGAGTTCGAGCATGGCGTCGAAGCGGACGAAGCCGTTGCAGCGCACGCACGGGTTCGGCGTCCGGCCGCTGGCGTAGCCGGCAAGGAAGTCGTCCACCACGTCGGCGCGGAAGCGGTCGCGAACGTCGAGGGTGAAGTGCGGAATGCCCATGCCGTGGGCGAGATCGCGGGCGCCCATCACGGCCTGGGGCGAGCAGCAGCTCTTCTCGCCGTCGGTCGCGGAGTCGGCCCACAGCTCGAGCGTGACGGCCACCACTTCGTCGCCGCGGTCGAGGGCCAGCTGCGCGGCGGCCGCGCTGTCCACGCCACCGCTCATCGCCACGAGCGTGCGCCGGCCCGAGGGCGCGACCGCGAACGCGCCGTCGCGGGCGGCCGCGCCGAGCGCGCGATGGAAGGCGTCGACGGCGAGATCGGCGCCATGGCGCCCGGCCGCCGACAGCCCGCCGAGGGCGTCGGCCACGCGGGCGGCATCCAGTCGCGCGGCCTCGAGCAGCGGCGTCCCCTCGACCAGCTCGACGACCGCACTGCCGGCCGCCTGCACGGCGCCGCAGCCCGAGGCGTCGAAGCCCGCCTCGGCGACGCGGTCGCCCTCGACCCGAACCGACACCCGAATCAGATCGCCGCAGGCAGCGCCGCCGGCCGCGCCGGAGTGAGGCGCATCGGCCAGGGCGCCGCGGCCGTGCCCGGCCGTTAGATGGTGTTCAAACCCCACGATCGAAATGTGACACATGGATGGGCGCCGAAAAGCGAGCCTGGCAAGGAAGCAGGCCCGAAGGCATGCGCGGCATGCCGAGGGCCGATGACGCCGCCAGGCGAAGCTTTGCAGGCGCACTGGCCCCGGCTTGGCGCTGCCGGGCCGGGAGTTGGGCCTGCGTCAGCAAGCGTGGGTGTCCTCCGCGGTGGGCCACGACCCTCCCGCGAGCCGGACTCCCATCCCGGTGGTGTTGGCTCAACGTGTGAGGTCCGGCTGGCGCACAAGCTAGGGCCGCGACCAACGCTAGCACCCTTCGAAAACTCAAGAAATGCCCTGCAGAACCCGATCTTGACCAGGTGCGGGGTATCTCGTATCGGCTCGCGCTGCCCGCCCTGACAACGGCGCTGTTCCTACTCGCGCCAGGGTGTGGGTCCGGGGGTGCGCCGAAACGCGCCGAGGCACCGGTCGTACGCATCTCGGAGCACGACTTCAAGATCAAGGCGCCCTCCCGCGTCCCGGCCGGCGAGGTCGACCTCGCGGTACGCAACCACGGGCCCGACGCCCACGAGCTCATCGTCGTGCGTACGGGCAAGGGCCGCCTGCCCACTCGCAGCGACGGGACGACCATCAACGAGGAGGCCGTCCAGCACCAGGAGGCCGGCGCGCTCGCGCCCGGTCAGCCGGGCGCCTTCCGCCACCTCCGCCTGCACCTGAAGCCCGGCCGCTACGAGCTCCTCTGCAACATGGCGGGCCACTACTTCGGCGGCATGCACGCCCGCCTCCAGGTGGGGTAGCGATGCGCCGGAGCCCCACCTTCAAGCCGTTCGCCTCGCGTGGCCGCTGGACCATCGGGGTGATCCTGGTGACGTTTGCCGCCGTCTCGGCGGTGACCGTCGGGCTGTCGATTGCGGCAACTGCCCGGTCGAAGCACCAGGCATCGGTGATCGAGATCGCGGCGCGCCAGCGCACGCTCTCCGAGCGCTACGTGAAGGAGGTCCTGCTGGCGCGCTCGGGCCAGAAGACGGATCCCGCCTATACGGCGAGGCTCTTGAACGAGAGCGCCCACGTGCTGCTCGACGGGGGCAAGGCGCCCGGCGTCAACGGCGACGACGACGAGACGAAGCTCCCCCGAGCGAGCGGCCGCGAGGTGCGGGCGCAGCTCGGGCAGCAGATCCGGCTCATCCATGACCTGACCGCGACCGGCAGCGCCCTGCTCGCGGGCAGGTCCGTCGAGGGCGTCCGGTTCACGGCGCACGAGCACGTGACGCTGACGGACCCGGTCCGCCGCCTCCGCGAGCTCTCCGACCTGACCTCGAACGTCTCCCTGAACGGCGCCCGGACGATCGCCACCTCGGCCGACCGCAACATCGGCGACCTGATCACGATCCAGGTGGCACTCGGAATCGGCGGCCTGTTGATGTCGCTGCTGCTCGCCTTCGCGCTGATCGCTGCGACGCGCAGGCAGACGGCCCACTTCCGGAGCCTCGTTCGCTCCTCCACCGACCTCGTCGTGGTCTTCGGCCCCGGCGGCTGCATATACGTGAGCGAGCTTGTGACCAAGGTCCTCGGCCGGCCCGAGGCCGACCTGCTCCAGGAGGGCCTCGAGCAGCTGGTCCACCCCGACGACCGGGCGCTCGTCGAGGCGGCACGCGCGCAGGGGCATCCCGGCGAGATCGTCTTCCGGCTGCGCAACCGCTTCGGCGAGTGGCGCCACCTGGAGGCCTATGTCACCGACCTCCGCAGCGATCGTCAGATCCGGGGCGTCGTTCTGAATGCGCGCGACGTGACCGAGCGCGTGGGGCTCGAGGCCGAGCTCACTCGGCAGGCGTTCCACGACGGCCTCACCGGGCTCGCGAACCGCGCCCTCTTCCGCGACCGGCTCGACCAGGCGCTCGCCCGCTCGGTCCGCTCCGACGAGCCCCTCTGCGTCCTGATGGTGGACCTGGACGGCTTCAAGCAGGTGAACGACAGCCTCGGCCACGACAGCGGCGACCAGCTGCTCCGCGGTGTCGCCCAGCGCTTCGCCGAGGTGATGCGGCCCAGCGACACGCTCGCCCGCTTCGGCGGCGACGAGTTCGCGGTCCTGCTCGAGGGCGCGCAGGAGTCGCAGGGCGCCGCCGTGGCCCGCCGCCTGCTGGATCGCCTGGCCGAGCCGGTTCCGGTCGCCGCCCGCGAGCTGCTTCTCGGGGCGAGCGTCGGCATCGTCTCCCACACCGGCGGCGCCGGGGACAGCGAGGAGCTGATCCGTCACGCCGACGTCGCGATGTACGCCGCCAAGCAGGCGGGGCGGAACCGCCACGAGGTCTTCCACTACGACATGGCGCGCGAGTTCGGCGAGCTGCTGGAGCTCGAGCAGGAGCTGCGCCAGGGGCTCGACCGCGGCGAGTTCAGCCTGCACTACCAGCCCGAGATCGACCTCGGCACGGGCGAGACGGTGGGCGTCGAGGCGCTCCTCCGCTGGAACTCGCCGAGCCGCGGCTCCGTGCCCCCGTCGACCTTCATCCCGATCGCCGAGGCGACCGGCCTGATCCTGCCGCTCGGCGACTTCGTCGTCCACGAGGCCTGCGAGCAGACCGCCCACTGGCGGAGCGAGGACCTGCTCCCGGAGGGCTTCATGACCTGGGTGAACCTGTCGGTCAAGCAGCTCGCGTCGGGCGGCGTCAGCGCGCTCGTCCGCCAGGCCCTGGAAGAGAGCGGCCTGCCCCCCACGCTGCTAGGGCTCGAGGTCACCGAGACCGCGATCGTCGAGGAGGGCGAGGCGGGCGAGCGGGCGCGGGCGGAGCTGGAAGAGCTGCGTGCCCACGGCGTGGGCATCGCAATCGACGACTTCGGCACGGGCTTCTCCTCGCTCGGCCAGCTGCGCCAGTTCCCCGTCGACATGCTCAAGGTCGACCGCTCGTTCGTGCAGGGCATCGGCCACGACGCCAAAGACGCCGCGATCACGGCGAACCTGGTCAGCCTGGCTCACGCCCTCGGGCTCGTCGCCATCGCCGAGGGAATCGAGTCGCCGGAACAGCTCGAGTCGCTACGCGAGCTGGGCTGCGACCTCGCACAGGGCTTCCTGTTCGCCCGCCCGGCGCCGCCGGATGAGGTCCAGGCGCGGCTAGCCGCCTCGCGGGACGCCCGGGTCGACCTTGACGCCGAGCTCGCGTAGCTGACGCTCGTCCACGGGCGACGGAGCGCCCGTGAGCGGGTCGACGCCGCTGGCCGCCTTGGGGAAGGCGATCACGTCGCGGATCGAGCCGCGGCCGGCCATCAGCGCCACCCAGCGGTCGATGCCGAAGGCGATCCCGCCGTGCGGCGGCGCTCCGTAACGCAGCGCCTCGAGCAGGAAGCCGAAGCGCTCGCGCGCCTCCTCCTCGCCGATCCCGAGCGCGTCGAAGACCTTCTGCTGGACATCCGGGGTGTTGATCCGGATCGAGCCGCCGCCGAGCTCCCAGCCATTCCAGACGATGTCGTAGGCGCGGCTGCGCCAGGTGCCCGGATCGGCGTCGAGATCACCGGTCGGCAACGTGAAGGGATGGTGGAGCGGATCCCAGCGGCCCTCCTCGTCGCCCGGCCCGAACATCGGGAAGTCGGTCACCCAGTAGAGGTCGTCGCCCTCCGGCGTGCCGTCCATCACCGCCGTCCTCAGGTCGCCCAGGACCTTGGCGGCCGTCGCCGGCTCGTCGGCGACGATCAGCAGCGCGTCCCCCTCGCCAGCGCCGAGCGCGTCGACGGCGCCGGTCATCTCCGCGTCGCTAAGGAACTTCGCGACAGGAGAGCGCCACTTGCCGTCCTCGACGACGCCCCAGACGAGCCCCTTGGCGCCCATTCCCTGCGCCTGCTCGGTCAGCTGGTCGAAGCGGCTGCGGGGAAACTGGCCGGGCGCAGTCAGCCCACGCACGACCCCGCCCGAGTCGATCGCGCCGGAGAAGACCTTGAACTCGGAGCCGCGGAAGACGTCGGTGAGCTCCCTGATCTCCACGCCCAGCCGGCGGTCGGGCCGGTCCGAGCCGTAGCGGAGCATCAGCTCGTCGTAGTGCACCCGTTCGAGCGGCAGCTTCAGCTCGATCCCCTTGAGCGCCAGCACCCGCTGCAGGAGGCGGTCGACCGTGTCGATCACGTCCTCCTCCTCCACGAACGAGAGCTCCATGTCGAGCTGGGTGAACTCGGGCTGGCGGTCGGCGCGGAAGTCCTCGTCGCGGAAGCAGCGGGCGATCTGGAAATAGCGCTCCGTCCCGGCCATCATCAGCAGCTGCTTGAAGAGCTGCGGCGACTGCGGCAGCGCGTACCAGGAGCCGCGCTGGAGCCGGCTCGGCACGAGGTAGTCGCGGGCGCCCTCGGGCGTCGAGCGGGTGAGGATCGGCGTCTCGACCTCGAGGAAGCCCTCCTCGCTCAGGTGCTCGCGGATCGCGCGGATCACATCGTGGCGGAGGGTCAGCATGTCGCGCATCGGCTGCTTGCGCAGGTCTAGGTAGCGGTAGCGGAGGCGCAGCTCCTCCCCCACCGGCTCGTCCTCGTCGATCTGGAACGGCGGCGTCGCGGCGTCGGCGAGCAGCTCGAACGACTCGACCGCGAGCTCCACCTCGCCGGTAGGGAGCCCGGGGTTCACCGTGCCCTCCTCGCGCGCGACTATCGGGCCGGTCGCGGTGAGCACGTCCTCCGCGCGCAGCCGCCCTGCCTCCGCGTGCGCCTCCGGGGCCTCCTCGGGGCGGAAGACGAGCTGCAGGAGCCCTGTCCGGTCGCGCAGGTCGATGAAGATCAGCCCGCCGTGGTCGCGGCGGCGGTGGACCCAGCCGGCCACGCGCGGCGTGGAGCCCACGTCCTCCTTCCGCAGCTCGCCGGCCCAGCGGTCGCGGTAGCGGTTGGCCCGCGGCGCCCTCACAGCCTGCTCACGATCTCGCTCACATCGGCGACTACTTCCTGATCCCCGCTGTCCATGTCCTTCAGCTCGAGCTGGTCGCCGACGATCACGACGGCGATCGCGCCAAGCCGGTCGGCGTGCTTGAACTGGCCCTTCATCGAACGGCCGGCCTGCTCCATCTCCACCCGCAGGTCTGCGGCACGGAGCTGGCGGGCGATCCCGAACGCCTCGCGCTCGTGGCCATCGGCGTAGGACACGAACACGGGACGAGAATCCTCCTCGGCGGCATCGCCGGAGGCGAGCAGGATCCGCTCGATGCCCGCCGCCCAGCCGTTGGCCGGCGTGGCGGGACCGCCCAGCTCCTCGACGAGGCGGTCGTAGCGGCCGCCGCCGCCGACGCCGCTCTGCGCGCCGAGCTCGGCGCTCTCGAACTCGAAGACCGTGCGCGTGTAGTAGTCGAGGCCGCGCACGAGCGCGTGGTCGACCTCGTAGCGGACGCCCGCCTCGTCGAGGAGCGCCTTGACCTCGTCGAAGTGGGCGGCGTCGTCCGGGTCGAGCCGCTCGATCAGCACCGGAGCCTTGGCCATCACCGCGCGGGTGCCCTCGTGGTCGGCGTCGAACGCTCGCAGCGGGTTCGCCTCGATCCGCTCGCGCACCTCGGTCGAGAGCTCGGACTCGTGCTCGCGCAGGTAGGCGCGCAGCTCGTCCGCGTAATCGCGCCGGCTCTCGGCAGTCCCGAGGCTCGCGATGCGTAGGCGCGACTCCCGTACGCCCGCGCGCTCGAGCAGCTCGGCCAGCAGCAGGATCAGCTCCGCGTCGACGGACGGCGCGTCGGAGCCGAGCACCTCCGCGTCGACCTGCGTGAACTGGCGATAGCGACCGGCCTGGGGCGCCTCGTGCCGGAAGAACGGACCCCACGTCCACAGCTTCACCGGCTGCGCGAGCTTGTGCATGCCGTGCTCGACGTAGGCGCGGCAGACCGCCGCCGTGGCCTCCGGCCGCAGCGTCAGCGAGCGGCCGGCCTTGTCCTCGAAGGTGAACATCTCCTTCTGGACGATGTCGGTCGACTCCCCCACTCCCCGGGCGAACAGCTCGGTGTCCTCGAACACCGGCGACTCGAAGTACTCGTATCCGGCACGGCCAAGCACCTCCTCCGCGAGCCTCATCAGTCGCAGCCGGCGGCGGCCGTCCGGCGGCAGCACGTCGAAGGTGCCGCGCGGCGCCTTCAGGCGGGTCACCGCGCGAGCTCTGCCAGGAACGGGTTCGAGGCGCGCTCTGCGCCGAGGCTTGTGATGCCCATGTGGCCCGGGTACACCCTCGTCTCCTCCGGGAGATCGTCCACGAGCGTCCGGATCGACTCGAGCAGCGTGGCCGAGTCGCCGCCCGGGAGGTCGGTGCGCCCGACCGAGCCCTGGAAGAGGACGTCGCCGGAGAAGACCGCGGTCTCGTCGGGGACCGAGTAGGTGACGTGGCCCGGGCTGTGGCCGGGCGTGAAGATCACGTCGATCTCGAAGCCGGCGAGCTCCAGCTTCTCGCCGCCCCCCACCGTGTGCTCGGCGTCGTAGTCCTCGAACGGCCCGAAGCCCGGCCAGGGGACGAACGAGTTGATGTCCGCGAGCACGCCCTTCTCGATCTCCGGCACCCAGACCTCCGCGCCGGTCGCCCGCGCCACCGGCGCCACCGCTCCGACATGGTCGAAGTGCGTGTGGGTGAGGAGGATTCCGTCCAGCTCGACGCCCAGGGAATCGATTGCGTTCAGGAGCTTCTCGGCCTCGTCGCCGGGGTCGACGATCAGGGCCCTGTCGGAGCCGTCGCGACGGAACAGGTAGCAGTTCTCCTGAATCATCCCGACAGTGAACATGCGCACGTCCATGGGAGCGGAGGTTACTTCTTGGGCGCGGCTTTTCTCCGCTGGCGGAACGAGTAGATCGCCTTGTCCATGCCGTATCCGAGCGGGATGTAGACGACCAGCATGAGAGCCGCGAGGGTCGCGCCCTGAACGGCCGCGCGATGGAAGACGACGACGACCAGCACGCCGAAGAGCGCGGCCGCGATCGCGGCGCGCTGGGCCGCGCTCCGCAGGTTCGGCGGCCGGTCCAGGCGCTCCTGCCTGCGCCGCCGGGCGGCCTCCTTCGAGTCTTCGCGCCCTCCCCCGCGGCCCGTGCGGCCGGCGCGCTCGATCGTGCCGGCCTGGGTGCCCTTGTGCTTGCGCCTGCGCTTGCGCTTCGTCTGGGCCACGCTCTCCCCGACGTTACCTGACGGTCCGAAGGGCATTCTCGATCAGGTGACGCTCGGGCGAGAAGCCGCGCACCGCCAGGTCGTCCGGGAAGCCCTCGAAGGCGGCCTCGGGCGCCAGGCCGACCAGCTCCGCCTCGGCCACGTCCGCCTGCTCCCGCACCGCCTCCACGATCGTGTGCAGCGGCGTGGCCTTGTAGTCGTGGACGTTCGTGGACACCTGCGCGCGCCCGCGCGAGGGCAGGAACAGCCCCAGTGCCCGGACGCCCGGCAGGCCGCCATCCCGCTCCCTCAGCCCGCGCGCGATCCGCCTCGCCACCTCCACGTCGTCGGTCACCAGGTCGAGGTTGAACGCGATTAGCGGCGGGCGGGCGGCGACCAGCAGCGCACCCGCGGTCGGATGGATCCGCGCCGGCCCGTAGTCGGGCCTCAGCTCGCGGGACTCGAGCCGTTCGGCGAGCGCCCGCCAGCCGCCCTCCCGCAGAGGGGCGCGCTCGCGGTGCTCAGGCCGGGTAGCGAGGTCGCCGTAGAGGAAGACGGGCAGCTCGAGCTCCTCGCCGATCAGCGCCGCCGCGGTGAGCGCCTCGGCGCAGGCCGCGCCGCGGCGCTCCTCGTCGAGGTAGACCACGGGCATCACGTCGAGCGCTCCCACGTGCGGATGCAGACCCTCGTGCCGGTTCAGGTCGACCCGCTCGACCACCTCCCCCGCGCCGGCCAGGAGGGCCTCCGCCAGTCGCCCCTGCTCGGCGGCCAGAGTGAACACGGCGCGGCCGTGATCGGCGTCGAGGTGGATGTCGAGGAACGCCGCCGGGTGGAAGGCGCGCTCGATCGCCTCCAGCACGTCGGTGTCGCGGCCCTCGCTTACGTTGGGGACCGCCATCAGGAGCGGGGCATCGGGCATAGCCGGCCCAAGGCTAAACTCGCCCGAAGGGCTCCGTAGCTCAGCGGTTAGAGCGCGCCACTCATAATGGCGAGGTCGGTGGTTCGAATCCACCCGGAGCTATAGGGCCTCGAACTCCTCGTCGGTCAGCTCGATCTCGGCGGCGGCCAGGTTCTCCCTCAGGTGGTCGAGCGACAGGGTGCCGGGAATCGGCAGCGTCGCCGGGGAGCGACGCAACAGCCAGGCGAGCGTCACCTGCGCCGCCGTTGCGCCGTGGCGCTCAGCCATCTCCGCCGCCGCTCGACCGCCCTCGGCTCGCAGAGGGAAGTAGGGCACGAACACGATGCCGTTCTCCGCGCAGTAGTCGACGACGTCGT
>JBJMLJ010000693.1:0-4506 GCA_045805365.1 Thermoleophilaceae bacterium | reverse complement strand
CGCCCTGCGAGCCGAAGCTCATCGAGGAGATCACGATCGGGTAGCTGTGGAGGCCGACCTCGGCCGACGCCGAGGCCACCGGCTCGCGGTCCGACTTGAGATCGAGGATGTGGCGCTGGGAGATCGGGTTCTCGAGCTCGAGCTGGCGGACCTTCTCCGAGTACTCCTCGTAGCCGCCGGCCCCGTTGGCCGCCGCCACCGCCGCCTTGTACACCTTTGGAGAGAAGCGGAACGTCTTGGCCGGCTTGGAGTCCTCGTCGCCGGCGAGGATGCACTGGCGCTCGTCGCCGTCGGCGTCCAGCTCGGCGAAGCCGGTGCCGCCCTGCTCCGAGCCGAAGTAGGCGGGCGTGTCGAAGATCGCCGTCAGCTCGGGCTTGACGCCGATGCAGGAGAACAGCCGCGCGTAGCCGCGCACCTCGTGGATCCCGATCGTCGAGATGACCTTCTCGATCCCCTTGCGCAGCGCCGAGCAGAGGTTCGAGATGTCGTCCTCGTAGTCGTCCATGAGGGCGACCTCGACCATCGTGTAGGGGCAGACGCCGTCCGCCCCCAGGCCGAGCGCGACCATCACGTCGTGCACGTTGCGGAGCGCGGCCGAGCGCAGCAGGATGCCGCAGCGGCGGCGGAGGTTCGTCTCGCCGGGCCCCGTGAAGTGCTCGCGCAGCGCGAGGTCGACGGCGGCCAGCGCCAGGTGCGGGTCGAGGTAGCGGCGGTCGCCCTCGTAGGCGGTCCGGTCGGAGAGGACCAGCAGCTCGCAGCCCGCGCGGACGGCCGTGGTGGCCTCCTGCTTGAGCCGCTCGATCGCCCCCTGGGTGGTCTCGGCCTCGAGGCAGGAGACGTCGAGCACCTTGCCGCGCCCGCGGAAGGCCTCCCAGAGGTCCTCGAGGACGAAGGTCTTCTGCTCCCTCGCCACGGCGCGGTAGCTCTGGTCGGACAGGGGCGCCAGCCCGTCGTGCCCGCCGAGCAGGATCGGGAAGGCGGTCTCGATCGTGCCGGCCTCGTCGGGGATGCCGTGGATGCCGGGGCGGGAGCCGATCACCGCGCGGCAGGAGAAGTGCTCGACCTCGCGCTCGCGGTCGATCGCCGGGTTGGTGACGACCGCCACCGACTCCTTGAAGTAGTCGGCCAGGTTCTGGCGCTCGGGGGAGAGGCAGGCGAGCGGGCCGTCGTAGCCCAAGGAGCCGATCGGCTCGGCACCGGTGTTGGCCATCTGCTGGACCAGCTTCATGTCCTCGCGCTGCCAGCCGAAGCCACCGAGAACCCGATCCTCGACCTTGATCGGCTCGGAGGGCCCGGCGGTCGTGTAGCCGGGGATCTCGGCGCCCGTGGTGGGGCCGCCCGTGAGGATGGCGCCGGCGAACGTGCCGTCGCTCTCGATGCCGGTCCGCTTGTGCCAGCGGCGCGCGCACAGCTGCTGGAGCTCGTGGTGCCCGCGCAGCCGCGACTCGCCCTTCTTGCGCTCGATCTGGACGAGCAGCTTCTCGCCCGGCGCGAGCGGCTTTGGCTCGGAGACGGTCTCCTCGACGGCCACGACGCCCGGCTCGGAGGAGAACACGTGGGCCTCGCCGGTCTCGATGTGCCAGAGCGGCCGGAGGCCGAGCGCGTCGGTGGAGAAGATGCACTCGTCGCCGTGGCGCGACAGCAGCGCGATCGGCCCCTGGGCGAACGGCCCGAAGGCCTGGCGCAGGTACATGTAGAAGCCGCGCAGCTCGCCCGGCATGCCCTTGATCTCGTTGACGATCGGCGGCAGCAGGAGCTCGGTGGCCTCGACCAGCGAGAGCCCCTCGCGATTGATCAACGCCTCGACCGTCCGGTTCAGGTCCTGCGAGTCGGAGGAGTCGTCGTCGATCGGCACGCCGAGCATGCGCGCCTCCTGGCGCAGCCGGGCGATCGTGTTGATCTCGCCGTTGTGGCCGAGGATGCCGAACGGCTGGACTCGCTTGAAGCTCGGCCAGGTGTTGGTCGAGTAGCGGTTGTGCCCGAGGATGGCGGCCGTCTTGGCGCGGCCGTCGTGCAGGTCGGGGTAGTAGCGGCCGAGCGCCGTCGGGGCGCCCAGCACCTTGTAGACCGCCGTGCTCGTCGAGCACGAGGCGACGTGGACGTCGAGCTCGTCCTCGAGCTGGATGCCGAGCTCGAAGCAGAGCTTCGGCTCCTCGATCAGGCCGCCGAGCTGCCAGAAGACGGGCTCCTCCTCGCGAGCTTGAGGGCCGAGCGCGGTCGTGTCTACGACGTTCTCCCGCTCGGCCAGAAGCCGGAAGCCGATCCGGCTCATGATGTCCCGCGCCTTCTTCTGGATCTCCTCGACGTTCCCGCCGCGACGCGGGATGAAGAGGTGGGCGACCGCGAACTTGTCGTCGAGCGCCAGCTTCGAGGCGTGGCCCCCCTCCCGGATCGCCTCGGCCCAGATCTCGCGGGGGATGTCGATCAGGACGCCGCAGCCGTCCCCCTCGCCGTCGACGTTGCCCGCTCGGTGGAGCATCTTCTCGAGCGCCACGAGGGCGGTCTCGATCGTCTCGTGAGTGGGCTGCGCCTGCTTCGCGACCGCGGCGTAGAGCGCACAAGCATCGCGATCTTCGACGGTAGAAGGCGCTCGCCGGGGACGGTACGCCTGCGTCGGCGAGTAGCGGGGTTCCACGTGCATCTCCTCGGGTTCCGCGCCTTTCTTCGAGAGGGCGCGCGACGGGTAGGAAGCGGCAACTATAAAGCCAGTCGCGGTCGTTTGGGAGCTAGGCGCTCCGGTCAGCTCGCGACGTCCAGGGCGGCTCTAAGCGTGGGGAGATCGTCCGCCCCGAAGACGACGCGATTGCGCGTGGCGACGTAGACCAGGTCGAGGTTGACGCCGGCCGCTGCGATCTTGCGGGTCAGGTCGGCGAGGACGCCGGGCCTGTCCTCCACCTCGACCACGACCACCTCGCGCTCGCGGGTGACCGCGACGCCGTGGGAGATCGCCAGCGAGTGCTTCGCCGCCTCGGCGTGCTTGACCAGTATGTGGAGCTCGGCTCGCTCTCCCGGCCCGATGCACGTTGCCGCGGCGATGTTCACGCCGGCGTCGCTGATCGCCGCGGCGACCTTTGCCAGCGCCCCCGGCGTGTTATCGACGTCGATGGCGAGGTCGATCGCCACGGCGGCAGGCTAACGCGACGTCCGCCGAGACGTTCAAATAGTGTTCGACGCACGGGCGGGATGGCAGGGGTGCCGGCGCTCAGGGCCCGTCTGAGCGGCCGCGGAAAAGAGGATGCAGTGAAGCGACGGACCAGGTATGTGGCGATCGCGGCAGCGGCCTGCCTCGCCCTCTGTGCCGGTGTGGCGGCACAGGCGTCGGCCGCGCCGCTCGCGCACGGCGACGTCGTGCACATCGTCAAGCCGCGGCTGCGGGCGAACGCGAACCAGAGCAGCAACTGGTTCGGCTACAACCAGGGCACGCTCGAGCAGGGAGGCAAGCGGTTCCATTCGATCAGCGGGGACTGGATCGTCCCGACCGCCAGCCAGCATCGCGCCGGTCAGGACGCCGCCTCATCGGACTGGATCGGCATCGGCGGCGGCTGCATCGACCGCAACTGCCTGGTCGGCGACAGCACCCTGATCCAGACGGGCACCGAACAGGACGTGGACACGAGCGGCCACGCGACGTACGACGCCTGGTACGAGCTGATCCCGGGCCCCGAGCTGCTCATCACCAAGATGAAGGTCGGCCCCGGCGACCACATGCACGCCTCGATCGCGGAAACCATCCCCTCAGGGTCGGAGGTCTGGAAGATCACGCTGCAGGACGTGACCCGCGGCGAGACGTTTACGACGACGCTCCCCTACAGCTCCACCCACGCCACCGCGGAGTGGATCGAGGAGACGCCTCTCCTGATCGGGACGAACGCCGGCTTCTCGGCGCTTCCGAACCTGACGAAGATCCCGTTCAGTCTGGCGAAGACCAACGGCGTCTCGGCGAACCTCAAGGCCTCCGAGGAGATGCAGCTGATCGACTCGAACAACCATGTGATCGGCACGCCGTCGGCTCCGACTAGCCCCGCCGGCTTCAACGAGTGCGCCTGGGCGACCAGCTGTAGCTGACGGGCCGGTGTAGGCTCCGCCGCGAGCGATGAGGCTCGCTCCCGACCGCGGCCTCGGGCCGCCAGCCAATGCCGCATACCGACCGCGCCGAGCTCACCGCGATCTTCGCCGGCGGGTTCACGGGGGCCCTGCTGCGCTATGGACTGGTCGAGCTCCTGCCGACCCACGCCGGCCAGTGGCCGTGGGCGACCTTCGTCGAGAACCTCGTGGGCGCGGCGCTGCTCGGCTACTTCGCGACGCGGCTCCAGGAGCGGCTGCCGCTCTCGGCCTATAGGCGCCCGTTCCAGGCCACGGGCCTCTGCGGCGCGCTGACGACGTTCTCGACGCTGCAGGTCGAGCTGCTGCGCATGCCGGCCGGCCTGGCGGGCGCGTACGCCGCGGCGACGCTCGCCGCGGGTCTCGCGGCGGTCGTGCTGACCACCGGGCTGGCGCGCCGATGAT
>JBJMLJ010000692.1:0-3654 GCA_045805365.1 Thermoleophilaceae bacterium | reverse complement strand
GAGCGGCCCCTCGTAGGCGCCGGCGGTCTCGGCCGCCACCGCCGCGTTGAAGTCGCCGTACGGCCCGCCGTCCGTCTCCTGGTCGCCCATCGATCCGACTGCGGCGTTGGCGAACTCGGTCTTGATCAGGCCCGGCTCGATGAGCACGACGTCCACGCCGAAGCCCTGGACCTCGAAGCGAAGCACGTCCGAGATCGCCTCCACCGAGTACTTGGTGGCGTGGTAGATGCCGCCGCCGGGGAACGTGAGCCGGCCGCCCATCGAGCTGACGTTCACGATCCGGCCGTGGCGCTGGCGGCGCATGCCCGGCAGCACGAGCTGGGACATCCTGATCAGCCCGAAGACGTTGGTCTCGAACTGCTTGCGGATCGAGTCCATCGGGATCGTCTCGATCGCGCCGCTCAGGCTGTAGCCGGCGTTGTTCACGAGCGCGCCGACGGCCCCCTCCGCCTCCTCCACCGTCTGGACGGCCGCCTGCATCGAGGACTCGTCCGTGACGTCGAGGGCGAGGGTGCGGCAACCCTTGTCCTTGAGGTCCTCGATCGACTCGGCCTTGCGCGCGGTCGCATAGACGGTCAGCCCCTGCCCCGCGAGGTGCTCCGCCGTCGCCCTGCCGATGCCGGTGGAGCAGCCCGTGATCAGGACCGCCTTAGTGACGTCTGCCACGGACCGAAGCCTATCCCTCCCAGGTAGCCTCCCGCGCCCTGATGCAAGCCGTCACCTTCCAGGCGCCGGGCGAGGTGCGGGTCGAGGAGCGGCCCGAGCCGGAGCTGCTCGCGGCGGACGACGCGGTCGTGAGGGTCGAGGCCACCGGGGTCTGCGGCTCCGATCTGCACATCTACCATGGCCGCGTCCAGATCGAGCCCGGCTTCACGCTCGGCCACGAGTTCGTCGGCACGGTGGTCGCCGCCGGCGACGCCGTGACCGAGGTCTCCGAGGGCGATCGGGTGCTCGGCTGCTTCTGCACCGCCTGCGGCAACTGCTTCTTCTGCCGCCGCGGCGAGTACCACAAGTGCGACGAGGGACGGGTCTTCGGACACGGCAAGACGCTCGGCTCGCTCCAGGGCTCGCAGGCCGAGCAGGTGCTGGTGCCGCGGGCCAACCTGACTCTGCGCCGGGTGCCCGAGGGCATGTCCGACGACGCCGCGCTGTTCGCCGGCGACGTGATGGGGACCGGCTACCACGCTGTCGAGCACGGCGGGCTCAAGCCGGGCGACGCCGCGGCGGTACTGGGGCTCGGCCCCGTCGGCCTGTGCGCGGTCCAGGCCGCAGGCGCCGCCGGGGCCTCGCGCGTGGTCGCGATCGACACCGTGGAGGACCGGCTCGCGATGGCCGAGTCGTTCGGGGCGCAGCCGGTGCACCTCACCGAGGAGGACCCGCGGCAGGCCGTCAAGGCGGCCACCGAGGGTCGCGGCGTGGACGTCGCGATCGACGCCGTAGGTCACCCGGACGCCCTCGACCTGGCGGCGCGGCTCACGCGCAAGGCGGGGACCGTCACGGCGATCGGCGTCTACGCAGAGCGCATCGAGGTGCACATGGGCGTCGTCTGGATCAAGGCGCTGACCCTCCGCACCGGCCACGCGAACGTGATTGCACACGTCGACCGGGTCCTGGCGATGATGGCCGCCGGCGTGCTCGACCCCGGGCCGCTCGTCACGCACCACATGGGCCTGGCCGACGCGGCCGAGGCCTACGCGGTCTACGACCGCCACGAGGCCCTGAAGATCGTGATGGCGCCGTGATGGCCGTCGACCAGGAGGTGCTCGACGGTCTCCACGAGCAGCTCGACTCGTGGCGGGCGGAGCTGAAGGGCGGGGCGACCCGCGTGGGCTGGAAGATCGGCCTGAACGTCCCCGAGATCCAGGCGAAGCTCGGGCTGCGGGAGCCGGTGATCGGCTATCTCACCTCGGCGAGCCGGCTGGAGTCGGGCAGCGAGTACGCGGGCGGCGACGCCGTCGCGCTGCGCGCCGAGCCCGAGGTGGCGATCGAGATCGGCCGCGACGTGCCGGGCAACGCGGACGCCGAGACCGCGCGCGATGCGATCGTGGGGCTCGGGGCGGCGCTCGAGCTGGTCGACGTCGGCCGCCCGCCCGGCGACGCCCAGTCGATCATCGCGGCGAACATCTTCCATCGGGCCTTCGTGCTCGCCCCGTCCGAGCCGGCCTTTCCGGCGGAGGGCGTCGAGGCGAGGCTGACGCTGAACGGGGAGCCCCGGGCCGATGCGCCCGCGCCCGACGACTTCACCGAGGTCGTGATGCTCACGGCCCGGCTGCTCGAGGCCGCGGGCGAGCACCTGCGCGCCGGCGACCGCATCATCGGCGGCTCGCTGACCGAGCAGGTCGAGGTCGGGCCGGGGGACGACCTGGTCGTCGACCTGGGCCGGCTGGGACGGGTCGAAGTGACCGTCACGTAGCATCCGGGCCATGACCACAGCCGCCCTGCCCGAAGCCCTTTCCGACGCCGCGCGCGAGTTCGCCGCGGGGCCCCATCGCCTCCTGATCGGGGGCGAGCGGGTCGAGTCCGCCGACGGCCGCACCTTCGAGACCGTCGACCCCTCCACAGGTCAGGCGATCGCCGAGGTCGCCCACGCCGGCGCCGAGGACGTGGACCGCGCCGTCCAGGCCGCGCGGGGGGCCTTCGAGGGCAAGTGGCGGAAGCTGCCGGCGGCGGCGCGCACCCAGCTGATGCTGAAGCTGGCCGACCTGGTCGAGCAGAACGCGGACGAGCTGGCCGAGCTGGAGGCGCTCGACAACGGCAAGCCCATCGGAATGGCGAAGGCGGTGGACGTCCGGCTCACGGTCGAGCACCTGCGCTACTTCGCCGGCTGGCCGACCAAGATCGTCGGCGACACGCTGCCCGTCTCCTGGCCGAACGCCTTCTGTTATACGCGGAAGGAGCCGGTGGGCGTCTGCGGGCAGATCATCCCCTGGAACTTCCCGCTGCTGATGGCGGGCTGGAAGGTCGCCCCGGCGCTGGCGGCGGGCTGCACGGTAGTGCTCAAGCCGGCCGAGCAGACCCCCCTCACGGCCCTCCGGCTCGGCGAGCTGGCGCTCGAGGCCGGGCTGCCCGAGGGCGTGCTGAACGTCGTCACCGGCGACGGCGAGACCGGCGCGGCGATCGTCGACCATCCGGGCGTCAATAAGATCGCCTTCACCGGCTCGACGGTGGTCGGGCGCGAGATCGGGGCCAAGGCGGGCGGCGCGCTCAAGCGCGTCACGCTCGAGCTCGGCGGCAAGTCGCCCAACATCATCCTTCCCGACGCCGACCTCGAGGCGGCGGTCAAGGGCTCCTTCCAGGCGATCTACTACAACACCGGCCAGGCCTGCAACGCCGGCTCGCGGCTGTTCGTCCAGAAGGATCAGTTCGTCCAGGTGGTCTCCGGGCTGGCCGACGTGGCCGCCAAGGCCAAGCTCGGCCCCGGCCTCGACCCCGGGACCCAGCTCGGCCCGCTCGTGTCCGCGGAGCAGGAGGAGCGCGTCCGCGGCTACATCGAGAAGGGCACCTCCGAGGGCGCGGAGCTCGTCACCGGCGGCGGCGACGACGCGGGCAACGGCGGCTATTTCGTCGAGCCGACGCTGTTCACGGCGACCAGCGACGAGCTGGCGATCGCCCGCGAGGAGATCTTCGGCCCCGTCCTGGTAGCCCTCCCCTACG
>JBJMLJ010000691.1:0-7839 GCA_045805365.1 Thermoleophilaceae bacterium | reverse complement strand
GCTCACCGAGAACACGATGCGCCACGGCCTGCCGCTCTAGCGACTCCACTGGGTGTGTGGTCGGTCCGCCTTCTCGCCGTCGACCTCGAGGTCCACGCGCTCGTTGAAGAAGGCGATCAGGCCCTTCACGGGCAGGGCGTCGTGGAGCGGGTCGAGGTAGGTCCAGGCGACGTCGTCGTGGTCGCCCACCGACGAGTAGGAGGCGAAGCCCTTGTAGGCGCAGGTGGTCTGCTTGTCGCTGTCTGCGAGCAGGTCCATCCGCACGTCCTCGCGCGGGAAGTACCAGCGCGGCGGCAGGCCGGCCTCGAACAGGACCTTCGTCCGGCGGCTCTCGGCGACCGTCTCCCCGTCGATCGAGACCTTCACGTGGCGGGACGTGTCGCGCACGTCGATCCGCGAGTAGGGGTCGCGGGCGTGGCCGACCAGCCGCTCGTCCTCCTCGAGCCACTCGTCCATCCCTCCCCAGTCGAAGCTCACGAGCCCCTCCAGCAGCGGCTCGTCTGATGTCCGCGCAAGCTCGCCCACCAGGTCCATGCGGACCTCCTCGCGCGGGAACCAGAAGACGGGCAGCCGGTCGTGCTCGTGGAGGAGGCGGGGGTTCCGGCTGTCGACGACCGTCTCGCCGTCGAGGCGAGCCCGGATCCACTTCGGCGACTCCTCCAGGTAGAAGAGGCCCTCGGGATCGATGTCGCGGTTGAAGCGGCCGGCCGGCCGGTCCCCGAACGGGCCGCTTCCGTGCGTGAGGGACATGTACCGGTCTTACCCGGTACGGAGCGTCACAGACTCGCGCCGCGAGGGTGCCTCGCCGCCGGCGCGGTAGCGCGCAACGTAGGCCTCGCTGTCCCAGCCGGCCAGGAACTGCTCGGCGGCCGTCTTCCCGCTGTCGTAGAGCGCGAGCGCCCGGTCGCGCTTCAGGTCGAACTCGGTGGTCCGGACGCCCAGCGTGGGGATCGGGATCGTGCGGGCGAAGTCGGCCTGCTCGAGGTAGAGCCGGTCGTGTGCCTCGAGCACGGTCTGGGCGAGCGCCTTGAAGAAGGCGATCATGCCGGTGCCGTCGTCGTCGCCCGAGAGGCGATGTGCCACCGACTTGCGCGGCTCCGGCTCCACCAGCAGCAGCCCGAAGGTCGGCCAGCGGGGAGCGCGACCGTGGCTGTCGAACAGCCAGACCGGGAAGTTCGACAGCAGGCCGCCGTCGACGATCAGGTGCCCGTTGACGTGGACCGGCTCGAAGAAGAGCGGGATGGCCATGCTCATCCGCACCGCGAGCGCCACGCTCAGCTCGTCCGGCTCGGTGTCGATGTGCACCGCGTCCTGGGGAAGCGCGAGCAGCCGGCGGCCGGTGATGTCGGAGGCGATCACGCGCAGCCGGTAGCGGCGCTGGTCGTTCTCCGCCTCGGCCTCGTTGCGAAGGTCCGCGAACGTGTGGACGCCCTTGTCGGCGAGGAGGCCCTCGATCCAGTCGTGCAGGTAGTCGCCCTCGAAGACGCCCTTGTCCTTGAAGATGCTCATGAGCTCGCCGCCGGGGATCTTGTCCTCCCAGCCCTTGTCCTCGAACTTGTGGAAGTCGAGCTCGAGCAGCATCTTGCGGAGCTCCTCGGAGGTGTAGCCGGCGGCCAGCAGCGCGGCGGTGATCGCCCCGGCGCTGGTGCCGGCCACGCAGGCGTGCCGCCAGCCCTGCTCCTCGAGGACCGCGAGCGCGCCGACGAGCCCGATCCCCTTCACGCCGCCGCCCTCGAGCACGAGGTCGGCCTGCTTCTCCTCTAGTGCCATACCCGCTCGTCATCCGGGATCTCGATGACGATCCGTGCCCGTTTCGACTCCTCCGGGTCCTTTGCCTTGGGCTTCGCCTCGCGCTTGGCCCACTCCTCGAGGGAGGCCCACCAGGGCGGGGACCCTGCGGGAAAGTCGAAGTCCGGGATCGCGGTGTGGTCCTCGGGGAGGAGCTCGGTCCCGTAGGGCTTCAGCGCCGGATTGCGGTCGCCCAGGCCCAGCGGATGCAGCCGCCCGAGCGCGTCGCTCCAGGCGGCCAGCATCTTCGCCATCAGGCCCGGGTACTTCGTCTTGTCCTTGCGCGAGCCACTCTCGGGCGAGGTGGGATGCGGCACCGGCTCGTAGGCGACGTCGACGGTGCGCCCGCGCGCCGTTCGCCTCCAGCGTTTGAAGGCGTCGTCCGCCAGGCCGCCGAAGGCGACCACGGCCTTGATCGACGTGCCCACGAGCAACGCGTCGAGCCACTGGTGGCGGTAGCGGACGATCGGCCGGTCGCCAGTGTGCTTCGCCCCCCCGCTCCCGTAGACCGAGTACAGGAAGGCGTTGACCATCACGTAGCTGCGATCGAAGCCGAGCCGGTCCAGGAAGCCCTGCGCCCGCTGGCCCGCCTCGCCGACGAGGATGCGGTGGGCGACCGATTCGTGCTGGCCCGGGTCCTGGCCGATGACGAGGAGCCGCGCGCTGCCGTCCAGGCGGCCGCGGTGGAAGACCGGCCCCCACTCGATCCGGAAGTCCTTCGGGGCGTACGCGTCCGCGCCCGGGTAGCGCCGCGCCAGCGAGGCGAACGGCTCCTCGACGGGTCCCGGATCGAAGTCGCGTGTCTCCATCAGCTCGGGTAGAGGGCGCGCAGTCCGGGGGCGAGGTAGCTCGGCAGGTTCGGCTCGCTGTCGATCGTGTCGAGGAAGTCGTGGTCGTCGGCGACGGTCAGCGGGTCGAGCTCGAGCGGCTCGAGGATCTCCGACAGCGGCGGCCCGGCGGCCTCCCTCGGCGCCAGGTCGGGGCCCGTCCGCTTGCGCCTGAAGCTCAGCCGCGGGCGGATCTCCATGCCCGTGGGCCGCAGCTCGTCGAGCGCGAGCGCCCAGCGGAGTGGCCCGCCGTCGAGCATTCGGAACCCGGCAACCCCCTGCTGCTCCTGCTGCTTGCGCAGCTCCTTGAGGTTGGCGAGAGCGTCGCGCAGGCGATCGCGCGCCTCGGCGAGGGGAAGCTTCCCGACGACCGGGTCGGCGGTCTCCTGCTTCAGGTTGAGCGCCCGCTTGCGGCCGCCGATCGTCACCTCCTCGCCGGGCGCTCCGAGGCGCTCGAGAAGGCTGGGCAGGCCGAAGCGAGGCACGCCGCCGATCATCACGAGCCGCAGGGAGTGCTCGCCGGCGTGCAGGAGTGCGTCGTAGGGATCGCCCGAGGCGCCGTCGATGACGATCAGGTCGGCGCGCTTGGGCGGCTCGATAGTGCCGAGCGACTCGTCCCAGCGGAGGATCCGCGCGGCCTCGCGGGTGGCCATGGCGACCAGCTCGCGGTCGTCGTCGAAGATCTTCTCCTCGTCGCTGACGAGCTTGGCCACCTTCAGCTCGCCGAGCAGGTTCTTGCTGCCGGTCGGCGACCAGTCCGAGCCGATCCCGATCTTCAGCTTGGCGGCGCGCGCCTGCTTGACGTGGGCGGTGTCGCCGTAGAGCAGCAGGTTGCTGAGCGGCGACCAGACCATCGACGCGTGGCGAGTGCCCATCACCTTGAAGTCCTCGGCCTTCAGCGCCGCGCAATGGATCCCGGCGAGCGAGTCGGTGATCGCCCAGCGCCGGCCCAGCTTCAGGGCGAGGAAGTGGCTGCGAGCGGCGTCGTCAGTGCCCTCGCTCAGGTGGAGGATGAAGCACTTGCGCTGGCGCAGGCGGTCGAGGAAGCGGCGCGCGCTCGACGCCACGACGTCCGAGATCTTGGCCTCGGCGTCGGGCAGCGCGGGGTCGTCGGTGTTCTCCACGTTGCGGACGATGCCGCGGTAGTAGCGGCGGGCCCCGGCGTTCGAGAACAGCTCGATCCCCTGGCTCGTGGTCGTGCCGCCGACGAGCGCCTTGCACTCGACGTAGCGGACCACGGCGGGCATCAGCGTCTCCGAAGGGCCCAGGACCTGCATCGGGCCGCTGATCAGCTTGCGGTAGTCGGGGACATTGCCCCACTGGTCGCGGTTGGTGAACTTCTTCGGAACGTGCCATAGCCGCAGGGCGTTGTAGGCGAGGTGATTGTGGAGCTCGATCAGCCCCGGGAAGATCGTGCCGCCGGTGGCGACGGGATGGACGTCCTCGAAGCCGGACGGGGGAGGCTCGCTCGCCGGCTGGACGGCGACCACGGCGCCCTGGTCGATCCAGACGACGCCCTTGTCGACGACCTCGTAGTCGTCCTTCATCGTCACGACCCGGCCGGAGAGGGCCTGCTTCGGGCCCGCGAGCGGGTCGATCGGCGGGGTGGGCATCAGGGCGATTCGACAGCACCGGCCCGGCGCCGGTCAAGCCCCGATAAGGGGGATGCGCCTATGGCTGGCCGGCGAGTACCTCCCGCGGCACCTCGATCTCGCGCTTGAGGATCTTGCCCGTCGGTCCCTTCGGAAGCTCGTCGAGGAACCAGATCTTGCGCGGGTACTTGTAGCTCGCCACCCGCTCCTTGACGAAGGCGCAGAGCTCGTCGGCGGACAGCTGCTCGCCCTTCATCAGGACGACCGCGGCTCCGACCTCCTCGCCCATCTTCTCGTCCTCGACGCCGATGACCGCGGCCTCCTGGACCGCCGGGTGCTCGTAGAGCACCTCCTCGATCTCGCGCGGGTAGACGTTGTAGCCGCCGCGGATGATCAGGTCCTTCTTGCGGTCGACGATGAAGAAATAGCCGTCCTCGTCGACCTTGCCCATGTCGCCCGAGTGGAACCAGCCGTCGTCGCCCAGCGCCTCCTCGGTGGCCTCTGGGCGGTTCCAGTAGCCGCTCATGATGTTGTGGCCCTTGATGACGATCTCGCCGACCTCGCCCTGGGGCAGCTCGTTGTCGTCGTCGTCGAAGATCTTCATCTCCACGCCCTCGATCGGCGTCCCGATCGAGCCGGGCTTGCGCTCGCGGTCGGGGTGGTTGAAGGAGGCGACCGGCGAGGTCTCGGAGAGCCCGTAGCCCTCGAGGATGATGCAGCCGAAGGCCTCCTCGAACTTCCGCATCAGCTCCTCGGGCATGGCCGAGCCGCCGGACATGCAAAGCCGGAGCGAGGAGACGTCGAAGTCGTCGCGACGGTCGGAGTGGAGGAGCGCGTTGTACATCGTCGGCACGCCCTGGAAGACGGTGACCTCGTCGCGCTGGATCACCTCGAGCACCTTCTCCGGGTCAAAGCGGGGCACCATGGTCAGCGTGCCGCCCAGGCAGATGGAGGCGTTCATCCCGCAGGTCTGGCCGAACGAGTGGAAGAGCGGCAGCGCGCCCAGCACCACGTCCTCGTGGGACAGCTCCGCGAGCGTCCCGCCCGCGATCCCGCAGTTGGTGCGCAGGTTGGCGTGGGTCAGCTCGGCGCCCTTCGGCTTGCCCGTCGTGCCCGAGGTGTAGAGGATCACCGCCGTGTCCTGCGGGTCGCGCTCGGCGAGCTCGGTGACGGCCTCCGCCGAGCCGACCATGTCCTCGAAGTCGCCCGGCTCCACGAGGATCGGCTCGAGGCCGGCGGCCTCCGCGCCGGCACCTGCCGGCTCGGCGAAGTCGTGCCAGGCGAAGAACAGCTTGGCTTCGGGGTCGGAGAGGTAGAACTCGACCTCGCGGCCCTTGAGCAGCACGTTCATCGGGACGACCACCCCGCCGGCCCGCAGGATCCCGTAGTAGACGACCGGGAAGTAGGGGACGTTCGGCAGCATGACGCCGACGCGGTCGCCGGGCTCGAGGCCGCGCTCGCGGAGCAGGCCGGCGACGTGCGCGCTCGCGCCGTCCAGCATCGAGTAGCTGACGTCGGCGTCGTCCAGCTTTACGGCGAGCTTGTCACCGTGCTGCGCTGCCGTGTCGGTAAGGATCCTCGCCAGGTTCTCGGTCATCGCCCCTCCGTCGTAGCTGGGCGGACGGTACCCGGAACCGGCCGCGCGTTGCGCCGGCGATGCGGACCGCCACCACGGCGATGTCGTCGCGCGGCTCGCCGGGCGAATCGTGCAGCAGGCTCTCGTCGAGCTCGCCGAGGATCTCGGCGGGCGCTCGGCCGGTGCAGCGGCGGAGCACGCCCTCGAGCTCCTCGGCGGAGACGAAGCGGCGCGGCGCGTAGGCGTCCAGCAGGCCGTCGGTGTAGATGACGAGCGTGTCGCCGGTGTGGAGCTCGACGCGGTGGTCGAACAGAGCGGGGTTGGCGTCGATCCCGAGCAGCAGGCCCGGCTCGCCGAGCTGCTCGACGGTCCCGTCCGCGCGCAGCACGAGCGGCAGCGGGTGGCCGCCGCTCGAGGTCGTGGCTCGGGCGGCGCCGTCGCCCAGGTCCAGGCTCAGGTAGGCGACGCTGCAGAAGTCCTCGCCGCCGTGCTGCCAGAGGATCGCCTCGTTCAGCCCGCCGAGCACCGCGCTCGGGCGCGTCTCGTGCAAGGCGGCGGCGCGCAGGGTGTAGCGCGCCAGCGCGGTCATCGCGGCCGCGGCCGGGCCCTTGCCGCGCACGTCGCCGACCGCGAGCGCCCAGGTGCCGTCGCCCGCCTGGAAGAGGTCGTAGAAGTCGCCCCCCACCTGCTGGGCCTCGCCGACGGCGCGGAAGTAGGTCGCCACCTCGAGCTGGGGCAGGTGCGGCAGCCGCGGCTGGAGGAGGCCCTCCTGGAGCGTCGACGCGATCCGCCGCAGCGTGTCCTCCGCCCGGCGCCGCTGGCGGGTGACCACCGCGAGGATCATCGCGGTCGTACAGGCCACCGCGACGAAGGTCTGCGCGAGCAGCAGCCGATCGTCGGGGCCGTTCATGGCGAATGGGCCGTGACCGTTGTCGGTGAGGGTGATCGCGATCACGGCGATGATCAGGCTCACCACCGCCGCACCGGGCTGCCAGAAGCGGAGGGCCGACCAGACGAACACCGGGAAGAGCAGGTACGCCAGCGGCGTGTCCTGAGTGAAGACGAGCGAGCTGACGCCGACCGCGGCCGCGAGGAGGGCTGCCGCCTCCAGGACACGCCCCGGCGGCCGCTCGACTCGCGGGAAGGTGAAGGCGACGAGCAGCGCGGGCGTGACGAGGAGGTCGCCGCCCATGTCGCCGAGCCACCAGGTTCGCCAGACCATGGGCACGTGGTGCCAGGCGACCTCGCCCGCGATCAGCAGGCTGGCTACACCGATCGTCGCGCTGACCATCGTGCTGAGCACGGCGGCGAGGCCGACAAGCGCGAGGACGTCGCGGACCCGCCGCAGCGAGGTGTCGAAGCGGGCCACCCGCTCGAGCAGCCACGCGCCCGCAAGCGCCTCGAGCGTGTTCCCCACGGTGATCCCGAGCACTGTGACCGCCGGCACTCCGGTGTGGACGTTCGTGAGCAGCGCGCCCAGCGCCACCCCCGGCCACATACGCCGCCCGCCGAGCAGGATCGCCGCGAGGGCGATGCCCGCAGGGGGCCAGATCGCCGTGACGCTGGTGCTGGCGAAGGCCAGATCCAGGCCGAGCTTGCCGGCAGCCACGTAGGACCCCGCGAGGAGGGCGAGCCGAAGTAGGTATCCGCTGGTGGTGCTGGCCGCGAGCCGTGGACGAAGCTGCGCCAAGGATTCCTTCCGTGCGAGTCCAGCCGGTCTCCGTGACCGGCAATCCGATGTTACTCCGCTAGAAGAGTCCCGCCAGCGAGCTGCCCATGTCGCGCGCAGCATCGAAGAGCGGATTCGGCCAAATTCCGAACAGGATCGTGGCCGCCGCCGCCACGACCGCCACAAAGACGACCTCGCGGTGCGACCCCGCGTCCCCCTCGGGCGACCAGCCGCTGACGGGCTTCACGTGCCGCCGGGGCACGGTCGGCAGCTCGACCTCGACGCGCCCCATCCACATCACCGCGATCACGCGGTGGTAGTCGGCGAGGGAGACGACCGAGCCGACCACGATCACGATCCCGAGCCAGGTGTAGTCGCCGGCCACGG
>JBJMLJ010000690.1:0-9368 GCA_045805365.1 Thermoleophilaceae bacterium | reverse complement strand
ACGTCGTCGAGCAGCCGCCAGAAGCGGCGCAGCGAGCGAACCATCGCCGGAAGCGAGCGCGGGTGGAGGAGATGCGGGTAGTTCGGGAGCGCGGCGAACTCGATCTCGTCCGGCACCCGGTAGTGGGCGCGGGGCAGGTCGGGGTCGAGCTGGCCCATCAGGACGAAGCGCTCTATGTGGCGGGCGATCCCCGCGAGGAACACGACGAGCGCCCGGTCCGCGTAGTAGCCGTCCTCCCGCGGGGCGTACCAGGCGTCGCTGTAGACCGCCAGGCGAAGCGGCAGCCGTTCGCTCATCGAGAGAGCACGCGCTCGATCGCCGCGACGGGCGGCCCGAACCGGAGCGACCCGGCGAGGAAGCCGAGTCCCCAGGAGACGTGCATGCAGACGAAGACGAGCGGGAGGGCCGCGGCGTCGCGGGGGCCGCCGCGCTCGAGCTCTCCGGCGCTGACCGCGAGCACGGCCAGGCCGTAGAGGCCCACGCCGGCGCGTGCCAGGCGGCCGAGACGCCCGGGCAGCAGCGCCGTGAGAGCGGTAAGCGCGAGGCTCGGCGCGACGAGGTGCGAGCGGCGCATGCTCTCCGGATGCCGGCCGGACGTCTTGGCCCGATAGAGCCCGTAGCGCCAGTACTGCTTGGCGAGCCCCTCGAGGCTGTCGCGCGGGATGTAGGCCGCCGCCATCTCCGGCACGCAGACGATCCGCCCGCCCGCCGCCCGGATGCGAGCGGCCAGCTCGCTGTCCTGGTCGTTGTGCCACTCCTCATCCCAGCCGCCCTGCTCCTCGAGCGTCGAGCGCAGCCAGATACCTGTGAAGCCGCTGTCGACCTCGTGCTCCTCCGCGGCCAGGTGCCGGAACGACGCCTCGCCGGTGCCGAGCCGGCTCCCGAGCGCGAGCGCGACACGTCGCGACCAGGTCCCCTCGCCGCGAGCGAGCTGGGGGCCGCTCACGTGGGCGGCGTCGCCGCGGCGGAGGCGCTCCACCCCGTGCGCCAGGTAGTCCGGCGGGTAGTGAGTGTGCGCGTCCATCCGGGCGATGTACTCGCCGCGCGCGGCCCGGAGGCCGATGTTGAGCGCGATCGGCGTGCTGCGCTGCGGGTTGTCGAGGATCCCGATTCGCTCGTCCTGCTCGGCCAGCCGCTCGAGCCTGGCGACCGTATCGTCGTCCGAGCGGCCGTCGATGAAGAGGAACTCGACCTCGCCGTCGAAGCGCTGAGCGAGCATGGCGCGCGCGGCGGCCTCTATGTAGGCCGACTCGTTCAGCACCGGCGTGAGGACGCTTACGTCCACGCGCTCCCCCGGCCGGTCAGCGTCCGACGACCGCGGTCTCCCCGTGCCCGGCCAGCTCGGCCTCGCCGAGGATGAAGTCCTTGGCGGGCAGCTGGTCCTCGCCCTCTCGTTCGAGCATCGCGTGGACGGTCTCCACCAGGATCAGGAGGTCGAGAAGGGCGGAGCGGTGCTTGATGTAGTAGAGGTCGTGGCACATCTTCCAGGCCGTGCCGTAGCGGCTGCCAGCGTACCCGCAGCGGACCTGGGCCCAGCCGGTCAGCCCTGGCTTGACCAGCGCCCGGCGCTCGTAGTAGGGCACCAGCCCGGACAGCTCTTCGACGAGCGACGGCGGCTCCGGGCGCGGGCCGACCAGGCTCATCTCGCCGCGTAGCACCTGCAGCAGCTGCGGCAGCTCGTTCAGATGGGACTTGCGCAGGACCTTGCCGACGCGCGTGATCAGCTCCGCCTCGGGGACCGACGCCATGTGAGCGTCGGCGTCGGCCGCCAGCGTGCGGAACTTGAGCATGTCGAACTCGCGGCCCTCCTCGCCGACCCTCCGCTGCCTGTAGAAGACGGGACCTCCGTCGTCGAGCTTGACGGCGATGGCGCAGAGGATCACGAGGGGCAGCGTCAGGAGCACGATCACGGCCGACACGACCAGGTCGAGCACGCGCTTCGACAGCGGCGACGAGGGCGAGTAGCGCGGGTGCATGATGAACTGGAACCAGGCCGAGTTGATCGTCCCGATGGGGACATGCCCGAGGATGTCCTCGTACAGGGCCGTGGCCTCGATCATCCGCACCGGCAGGTCGAGGCAGTCGCGCGCAACCTGCTCGAACACCGGCAGGCGCGGATTCTGCGGCGCCACGACCAGCAGGTCCACCCGCTCGCGCTTGACGGCCGAGCGGACGTCGTCCAGGTAGCCGAGCCAGCGCAGCCCGGGGCGGCCAGCCTCCGGTTCCTCGCCGATGTAGCCGATCACCTGGTAGCCGCGGATCCCGGTGTCCTCCAGCTCGGCGCCCAGCTTGTGCGCGAACTGCGGCGGCCCCACCACGGCCACCCAGATCGGCCTGGCGCTCTCGAAGCGGTTTTCGAGCCAGGCGTTGATCAGCGTGATGAAGACCGCGGCGATGAGGGCCGCCACGCCGGTGCTGGGCGGAAGCAGCGAGGCGCCGAAGACGCCGGGAAGCAGCGCAACGCCGATCCCCGCCGCCGGCACCCCGGCGTTGTAGGCATAGCGGGCGATCGGCATCAGGTGGAGCGGCGGCCTGCGCGCGCGAAGCAGCGCGGCGGTGAGCGCCATGACGGCGAAGACGAAGGCAGCGCTCGACGCCGAGTCGGTGCGGAGGAAGACGACCACCGAGGCGACCACGGACGGCGCGACGCCGTACAGGGCGCGCTCGTAGAGGCGCTGGGCGTGCAGGGCGGTGAGGACCGGATCCGTCTCGTCGCGATGCCTGCGCTCCCGAACCGCCCTGAGCGTCAGCTCCAGCCCGGCGAGGAGCGTCGCGGCGGCGACCGTTGCGATCGCGACGAGCAGGACGTCCTCGACGGTTCCTCCGCCGAAGCCCCGGCCGACTGCCAAATGCGAGAAGGGGTCAAGTAGGGGCATCAGTGAGCCGAAAAGGGACATAGGTAATAACGCGACGGGCAGTCAGGGGGTTCAAAGGTTGTATCGGCACGACCCGGGGCTGAATTGACTCGGTGGGCGACTTCCAAGGTAGCGCGGCACATATGCGAGCCTCACCCAGCGGTAGTTGGCATAGTAATTCGGTGATGCGCCCTGACAGAGCCATCGCGAGCGAGCACGGCGGACCCGGATGGCGTCGTCCGCGGGTAGAGGCCGGCGGGCTGCAACGCTACTTGCAGATCCTCCGCGAGCGCCGCTGGATGATCGTCGCCACCGTCGCGGCGACCCTGCTCGCCGCGATCGCCTACCTCGCGCTCGCCGGCAAGACATACAAGGCCGAGGCCGACCTGCTGGTCACCCCGGTCTCGAGCAGCGACACGGCGCTGACGGGCCTCGGGCTGATCCGCGAGTCGAGCGACCCGACGCGCGACATAGAGACCGGCGCCCGGCTCGTGACGACCCGCGACGTGGCCGCGCGGGCGCGGGGGATCCTCCACACGAACGAGTCCGTGCGGTCCCTCCTGAAGCGGGTCGACGCGGCTCCCATCGCGCAGAGCAGTTTGGTAGCCATCACGGCCAAGGCGAGCACGGCCGCACGCTCGCGTGACGTCGCCAATGCCTTCGCCCAGGGCGCGGTCGACGAGCGCACGGCCGTCCTGCACCGCGAGATCGACAGCCAGCTCCCGGCGCTGCGCAAGCGGGCGGTGGGCACGTCTGGCCCCGACTCGCCCGCGAGCCAGCTCGCCGAGTACGAGAGCCTGCGCAACGCCCCGGACCCCACGCTCCGGGTCGAGACCCGCGCCGCCGCGCCGGCCTCGCCATCGTGGCCGCGGCCGGCCCTGACGCTCCTGGCCGGGCTCCTCGCCGGCCTTGTCCTCGGAGTAGGCGGCGCCTTCGCCATGCACTCGATCGACCCGCGGCTGCGCCGCGAGAGTCAGCTTCGCGAGCTGTTCGGGCTGCCGATCCTCGCTCGCATCCCGATCGAGCGGAAGGGCCGCACGGTCACGCGCGGCCGGCGCCGCTTCGGGATCGGCCCGCGTTCCAAGCGCCGGAAGGCGCTCGCGCCAAGCCAGCTCTCGCCGCTCACGCTCGAGGCGTTCCGCACCCTGCGAGCGATGCTCGCCGTGTCGCGCGCCCACACGGGCGAGGCGCGCTCGGTGCTCGTCACCGGCCCCTCCCCGTCTGAGGGGAAGACGACCACCGCCATCAACCTCGCATCCTCGCTCGCGCTCGCCGGTAACCGCGTGATCCTGATCGAGGCCGACTTCCGGCGCCCGACCGTGGCCGAGGCGCTCGGCGTCAGGCCGCACATCGGCATCGGCCGCGTCCTTCTCGGCAACACGAGCCTCGAGGAGGCGCTGGTACCGACCAAGCCCTTCGGTGACAACCTGCGGGCGCTGCTAGTCGACCGCGCGGACGACTGGCTGGCCGAGGTCCTGTCGCTGCCGACCGCGAGCGCCCTCCTCAAGGAGGCGGAGTCCCTGGCCGACTATGTCGTGATCGACTCACCGCCGCTCACCGAGGTCATCGACGCGCTGCCGCTCGCCCAGCAGGCCGACGACGTCCTGCTGGTCGTCCGGCTCGGCTACTCCAATCTGGGCGCGCTGGGGCGGCTCGGCGACCTGCTGGAGCAGCACCGGATCGAGCCCAACGGATTCGTCCTGGTCGGCGTGGGCAGCTCCCAGGAGCCCAGCTATTACCTCAAGCCGGGCGAGGCCAGGGAGCGCGACGACTTCCCGCCCGAGCCGGCGGAGCAGCCGCGCAGGCGCGAACGGGCTGGCTCGGCCGAGGCCTGACCTCGCATGACGGCGGGGGCAGATGCGCCCACCAGGGTCCTTCAGGCGGGCCTGGTAGCCACCGCCCTGGCCCTGGGCCTTCTCGCGGGACTGAAGCCGCTCTACGCGATCGCGGCTGCGGTGGGGCTGGCCTTCATCGTCCTGGCGCTCGCGGATCTGGCGGTGGGGGTCGCGCTGTTCTCGGCTCTCGCTGCGCTCGACATCCTTCCGGCCCCCGGGGGCTTCTCCCTCGCCAAGCTGCTCGGCCTCGTGGTGGTGATCTCCTGGGTCGCGACCCTGGCCGTGCGCCACGACAGCGACTTCCTCACCGCCCACCCCTACGTGTCCTACGTGCTCTTCGCCTTCGTCATCTGGGCCGCGATCAGCGCCATCTGGGCGGAGGTCCCGAAGTCGGCCCTCGAGGCCTCCTACCGCTACGGCCTCAACGCCGTCCTGCTGATGATCATGTTCACGGCGGTCCGGGAGCGCCGCCACATCAAGTGGGTCCTCGCGGCCTTCTGCGTCGGCGTGGCGATGGCGGCCATGTACGGCTTCTTTGCGCCGCCCCCGCCGTCGGCGGCCGGGCGGCTCGAGAGCGAGGGCCTCAACGCGGACGAGCTCGCCACCGCCCTGGTGGCGGGCGCCGCGGTCGCGGGGGCCTTCGCCGTCGCCTGGCGCGGCAAGCCGATCATCCGGTTCCTTGCGTTCGCGCTCGTGGTGACCTGCCTCGTGGGCATCCTTCTCACGGCCTCGCGGGCCGGTCTCGTGGCCCTGGCGGTGGCGCTGATCGCGAGCGTCGGCGTCGGCGGCCGCCGGCGGGGGCTCGCCGCGGTCGGGCTCGTTGTGCTGAGCCTGGCCTGCGTCGGCTACTTCGCCTGGCTGGCTCCGCCGGACGCCGTCGAGCACGTGACCCACACAGGCGGAGGCACCGGCCGCACGACGATCTGGGCGGTGGGATGGCGGATGGTCGAGGCGCACCCGTTCACGGGCATCGGCGCGGACAACTTCCAGATCAGCTCGATTCACTACCTGCTGAGACCCGGAGCGCTGACGCGCACGGACTTCATCGTCGAGAAGCCCAAGGTGGCCCACAACACGTACCTGGAGGTCCTCGCGACGCTCGGCATCGTCGGCCTCCTGATGTTCCTCTCGATCCTTGCCTTTGCTATCAGGCAGACGGTGCGCGCGGTCCGATCGTTCGCGCGACGAGGGGACTACAAGATGGAGATGCTCGCCCGCGGGGTCCTGGTCGCGACGTTCGCCACGCTCGCGTCGGACTTCTTCGCCTCCGAGCAGTTCAGCAAGCAGCTGTGGCTGCTGCTCGCCCTCGGTCCGGCGATGGCCGCGGTCGCGCGGCGGCGGGAGAGCGGCCTGGCGGAGGAAGGCCCGGAAGCGGCGCTTCCAGCCGAGCTGCGTCCAAGCCACGCGTGAGCCCGCCGGCTCAAAGGCGACGCCGCGTGCTCATGCTCGTGGAGCAGATCCGCTGGGCCGGGGGAGCCGAGGTCTTCGCAGTCGGGCTCGCCTCCCACCTCCCACAGGACCGGTTCGACGTCCGCCTTTGCACCACCCGGCTGAGCGGCGGCTTTCTCGAGCAGACGCTCGACGAAGCCGGCGTGCCGCACTTCAACCTCGCCCGCAGCAGCCGCTGGGACCTCTTCCGCTTCCGCAGGCTGTACTCCTACCTCCGCTCCGAGCGCATCGATCTCCTCCACGCCCACATGTTCGGCTCGAACGTCTGGGGGACGATCATCGGCCGCCTCGCTCGCACGCCGGTGATCGTGGCCCAGGAGCAGACCTGGTCCTACGAGGGCGAGCCGATCCGCAAGCTCCTCGACGGCCAGCTGATCGCTCGGCTGTCGACGAAGTTCGTCGCCGTTTCCACAGCCGACCAGGAGCGGATGATCCGGATCGAGCGCGTCAAGCCCGACAAGACGGCGATGATCCCGAACGCGTTCGTGCCGCGGCCCACGGTCGAGGGGACGGACCTCCGCGCCGAGCTCGGGATCGGCGCGGACGCGCCGGTCATAGGAACGGCGGTAGTCCACCGCCCGCAGAAGGCGCTACGCGTGATGATCGACGCCTTCGCGCGCCTGCTCGCCTCGCGGCCGCAGGCCCATCTGGTGATCGCCGGCAGGGGGCCCTGCACCGACGCCTGGAAGGCGCATTCGGCGGAGCGGGGCCTCGACGGCCGCGTGCACTTCATCGGCCCCCGCGACGACGTGCCCGCCGTGATCGACGCCCTCGACGTGGCGGTGCTGAGCTCAGACTTCGAGGGCACCCCGCTGTTCGTCTTCGAGTGCATGGCGCGCGACACCCCCGTGGTGTCGACCGATGTCGGCGGCCTCCCCGACATCGTCGACGACGGCCGCACCGGCCTGCTGGTCCCGCGGCGCGACCCCGAGTCGCTCGCGGCCGCCCTCGACTCACTGCTCGCCGACCCCGGCCGACGGGAGGCGCTGGCGGCCGCCGCGCGCGAGCGGCTGCCCGAGTTCTCCATCGAGCGGATCAGCGCACGCTACGCAGAGCTGTACGAGCGGTTGTTCGCCGAGTCCTAGCCGACCGCCACGCGGAAGGACCGCGACCGGTGCGCGCCCCTGGCGACCACCCTCAGGCGCAGCCGACCGCGGCGCCGCCCGACGCGGTAGCCGAGGCGGAACCAGCGGTCCCGCTTCACGAAGGCAGTGGCGAGCGTCCGCCAGCCCGAGCCGCGGTGGACCTGGAGCATGGCCTGCCGGATCCGGCGGCCGTCGTCGATCGCCACGACGCCCCTGACCCGCAGGCGCTTGCCGTGACGGACCAGCTGCGGCGCGTGCAGCACCACGACGAAGGCGCGCGGCGGAGCCGGAGTGCCGACACCGGGCGTCATCTTCGCCCTGGGCAGCACCCCCCCGCAGGGGCTGCCGCGCGAGAGCTGGAAGTTCCCCGACACCCGCGCTGGGAAGCGCGCCGCGGCGATCACGTTGCCCGTGGCGTCGAAGCCGGCGTGCGGGACCTGGATGCCGCCGTTGCCGCTGTCGCGAACGCCGCCGCCTACGCAGTTGCTCCGCAGCACGTTGCCGTGGCCCGTCGGGCCGGGGAAGTAGTTCTCGACGTTGTAGCGCTCGACGGAGTTCGAGATGACGTTGTGCTCCACGAGGTTGTCGTTCGATGCGACGTGGTCCTCGCCCGAGAAGGTGATGCCCATGCCGTTCCCGTCGATCACGTTCCCCGTCACCCGTGTGCCCTGGGCGTCCGGGTAGAGGTGGACGCCGAAGTCCGCGTTGTCGTAGATCCAGTTCTGCGAGATCACGACTGCGTTGGTGTGCTCAACGTAGATCCCGTGGTCCAGCTGCGTCCGCGGCAGCCGGCCGCAGTCGTGAATGCGGTTCCGCGTGATCGCGACGTTCTTGGCCCGCCCGTAGCCGGGGACGCCGAGCAGGAAGCAGATCGCGGTGTGTTCGTTCGTGACGTCGTTGTTGCGGAAGGTCACGTTGCGAGCGGTCACGATCGGGCTGGCCGCGCCTCTCGAGTTCACGCCATCGAGGTAGAGGTGGTCGAAGATGAGATTCGACGCGCCGTCGTTTAGCGTCAGCGTTCCGACCAGGCGCGCCGTCTCCCCCGGATAGGAGCGCAGGGTGATCGGCCTGCGCGCGGAGCCTCCGCGGTTGATGCTGAGGTTCTCGCGGTAGATGCCCTTGCGCAGGCAACCCTTCTGGCCGGGCCGCAGGCTGTGGATCAGTCGGCGGACGCCGCGGAAGGGGTGGGCGAAGCTGCCCCGGGCCCCGTTCGAGCCCCAGGGCGCAGCGTAGCGGGTGCAAGGGGCTGCCGCCCGGCGTGTCTGGTGGGCGGCGGGGCCGGTCGCGCAGGCCGAGCTGGAGCCCACTCCCAGCAGCGCGAGGGCCGCCAGGGTGCCGGCGCATGTGCGACGTGGGCTTATTCCGTTACGAGCGTCCAAGGGTCCCCCGAGGCGAAGGGCGGACAATAGCCCGCGATCAGTGGCGCAGGCGCAGGCTCAGGGCCTTGGAGGACTTCACGCCGCGGGCGACCGCGCGTACGCGCAGACGCCCGGAGCGGGCGCTGTGGACGCGCCAGCGGACGCTGAAGCGGCCCTTCCGGGAAGAGGTGACGACCACGGTGCTCCAGTGGCCGCCGATGAACGCCTGGATGCGGACCTTGCGGACCTGCGAGCGCTTCGAGGCCGGTACGGAGCCCACCAGGTGGAGCACGTTGCGCCCGGCCGCCGAGTTGCGGCTCAGCGTGGCCGCGAGGTACAGGCGGAGCCTGGCGGTGGTCCGGTGGCGCGGGCGCTTCGGCTTCGTGGTGGTCGGCGGCGGGGCGGTGACGGTCCAGGTCTGCGAGGCGGGGCTGGGGTCGGTGTTGCCGGCGGTGTCGGTGGCGCGCACCTCGAAGGTGTGGCTGCCGACGGCCAGGCTGGAGTAGCTCTTGGGGGAGCTGCAGGAGCCCCAGGCGCCGCCGTCGAGGCGGCACTCGTAGCTGGAGCCGGTCTCGCTGGAGCTGAAGGAGAAGCTGGCCGAGGTGGAGCTGGTCGAGCTGGCGGGCCGGAGCCGATCGTGGTGTCGGGCGGGGTCGTGTCAGGCGGCGGCGGCGGCGCGGTGACGGTCCAGGTCTGGGAGGCGGGGCTGGGGTCGGTGTTGCCGGCGGCGTCCTTGGCGCGGACGTCGAAGCTGTGGCTGCCGACGGCCAGGCTGGAGTAGCTCTT
>JBJMLJ010000689.1:0-3418 GCA_045805365.1 Thermoleophilaceae bacterium | reverse complement strand
CGAGCCGCGCCCGCTCGGCGTAGCCGGACGGCGTGGCGTGCACCCCATCGGGGCCGAGCAGGCCCGGGTCCTGTCTGGCGGCGGCGTGCCAGTCGACCACCTCGACGTTCGCCGTCGCGTTGGCAAAGCTCGTGACCGCCCAGTTGAGGCCGGCCACCGAGACGCCGCCGACGGCCGGCCGGTTGAGCGTCGCTACCACGAGGCAGCGGTCGCCGCTGAGCTGGCGCGCTGCCTCGAGGTCTGCGGTCAGGCGCCCGGGCGCGCCGGGATCGTCGTTGGTGCCGAGGTCGAAGACGACGACGGCCTGGCCGGCTTTGAGACGGGAGCGAAGCACGCCGACACCGACGTTGCTGGGCCGGCTCTTCTTGGCGTCGACCGTCACGGAATCGTGCGGCAGGGCGCGCGGCAGGTAGGGACCGGTCCCGGCCTCGAGGCTGTCGCCCACCACGAGCACCTCCTTCGCTGAGGCTGCCGCCGGCGCGGCGAGGAGCAGCAGCGCGGCGAGGAGGGCGCCCCTCATCGCGCCAGCGTATAGGTCCCATCCGCGACCATTCGGCCGTGGCCCCCAACGCGATGCGCTCGTTCGACCCCCGCAAGGTGGGCCGGCTCGAATGCGACGCCTGGGTGACCTACTACCGCCGCGAGTCCGGACGGAGACGAGACCGAGCTGGTGGACGCCCTGGCCGCCCTCTACGCGCACGTCTACCGCGTGGATCGCGATTCGGTGCGCGAGGCCGCCGAGCAGCGCGCGCTGGCGATGCGCGACTCGGACCGCTGGGTCGATGAGGGCTGCGACCTGAGCAGCCCGCTGGTCGCGAGCGAGCGGGCGGCGCTCGTGCGCAGCTACGCGGCGCTACTGGCGGCCGTGCACCGGGTCTAGCTCCTACGCGCGACGCTGCTGTCGAGCGCCTCCGTGGAGAACCCACCGAGCGCCTGGCCATCCACGGCGTAGCGGTAAAGCGCGACCGCGAACACCTGACGCAGCGCCGAGCCGACGAGCATGCTGATGCCGAAGCCGGCCACGCCGAGCGCCACCAGTATGGCGCCGGCGCCGAGACCGGCGCTGCCGGACCCCGACAGGATCGCGACGCCCGCGACCACCAGCCCGATCGAGGGCAGCGTCCCGAAGACGAGCACCTTGATCCCGATCGAGGCCATTCCCCCGAGCTGCCCGCCCCAGCGCTCGCGGAAGAGCCCGGCGGAGCGCTTGAGCGCGGCGATCGGGCCGAGGCCCTCCTCGGCGACGACGGGAAGGGCGAGGAAGGTCACGAGGCTCCAAGCGCCGCCGAAGAGCCTCCCGATGATCTGGGCGATCTCGCCGCGCGACTCGAGCGCGCGGATCACAAGCGACACGGTGGCGGTCAGGAGCGCCCAGCCGGCGATGGCACGCAGGCGGGTGCGCGCGACCCCGAAGCCGTATCCAAGCCCGCCCGGCTTGCCCCGTAGCGCGCGGTCGGCGGCCGCCGCGAGGGCGACCCCGAAGAAGGTGGTGATGAAGGCGGCCGCGTAGATGCCGGCGGCGATCAGGGCCACGCCCGGGACGCTGTCGCCGCGGTCGGCGAGCCAGGCGCCGGGGCCGGCCAGCGGGGCCACGACGACGAGCAGGGCGACGGCCCCGTAGAGCGGGAAGAGGACGAGTCCGCGATTCGACCTGAGCGTCCGCCAGCAATCGCCCGAGAGGGCCCAGCCAAGCCTGAACCTGCTCACCCAGGCTGCATCGGCAGCGCGCGCGACTGGCTTTAGCGGCGCGCGAACGTATCCTCGGGGCCATGCCGGAGGTCGAATCCCGGCCCAGGCGCGGTCCGGCGCCCGGGGCAAGCCGCGACGAGGTGCTAGAGGTCGCTCGGAAGCATTGGCTCGAGTGCCGCCGGATCGACGTCCAGGCGATCGCCGCCGAGTGCGGCGTCGGCAGGGCGACCGTCTACCGCTGGTTCGGCTCCCGCGAGGGGCTCATCGGCGAGGCGATGATGGGCGTCTTCGAGGCGCGCGTGGCCGACGCCCGCGCCGCGGCGAGCGGCCGGGGCGGCAGGGCCCTCCTCGACACATTCGGCCTGATCTACCGAGGCCTGGTGGCCGCCCCCCACATCCGCTACTTCATCGAGAACGAGCGCGCCGTCGCCCTGCCGCTGATGACATCGAGCAGCGGCCCCGTCCACCCGCGGATCGTCGAGCTCGTGCAGCAGCTGATCGACGCCGAGGTCGAGCGCGGCCACTACGAGCCGCCGGCCGACACGGCCACCCTCGCCTACGTGCTCGTGCGGACGACCGAGGCGCTCGTCTTCAACTACGAGACCGATGACATCCCCAAGGACTTCGACCGCCTGCGCGAGGTGCATGCGGCGCTTCTGGGCGCCTGACTGTCGATCTGGGCCGATCCCGTTCGTGTAGGGGGTGAGAACCCACCTGCCAGACCACCTGAAGGAGGCACACGAATGCAGCCCTATCTGCTCAGCGTCTATCAGCCGTCGGAGACCCCGCCGCCCGATCTGGACATGGACAAGATCAGGCGGAACGTCCTGGCGTTCGAGGACGAGCTCAGGGAGGCCGGCGCCTGGGTCTTCTCGGGCGGCCTGCATCCCCCGAGCAGCGCGACGGTCGTGCGGGAGCGAGGTGGCGAGACCACGATGACCGACGGCCCGTTCGCCGAGGGCAAGGAGTTCCTCGGCGGGCTGACGATCGTCAAGGCGGCGGATCTCGACGAGGCCCTCGCGTGGGGCCGCAAGGCCGCCAGGGCGACCACGCTGCCGGTCGAGGTTCGCCCCTTCAACGAACAGGACGACCACTGACCGCGGACGTCGAGCGTGTCTTCCGGGAGGAGCACGGCCGGGCGGTCGCGGTCCTCGTCCGCGTCTTCGGCGACATCGACACCGCGGAGGAGGCGGTGCAGGATGCCTTCGCGACCGCCCTGCGGAGGTGGCCCTCCGACGGACTGCCGCCGAGCCCGGCCGGCTGGATCATCACGACGGCTCGCAACCGGGCGATCGACCGCCTCCGCCGGGAGGCCGCCCGCGAGGACAAGCACGCCGAGGCCGCCCTGCTCCACGCCGAGGGCGAGCCTCCGGAGGAGAGGGGCCCGGTGGACGACGACCGGCTGCGCCTGATCTTCACCTGCTGCCACCCGGCCCTCGGCCAGCCGGCGCAGGTGGCGCTGACGCTGCGGCTCCTCGGCGGGCTGACGACGGCGGAGATAGCGGGCGCCTTCCTGGTGCCCGAGCCCACGATGGCGCAGCGCCTGGTGCGTGCCAAGGGCAAGATCCGCGACGCGAACATCCCCTACCGCGTGCCGACCGAGGCCGACCTGCCCGAGCGGCTCGGGGCCGCGCTCGCGGTCGTCTACCGCATATTCACCGAGGGATACACGGCGAGCTCCGGCGAGCGACTGGTACGCGAGGACCTCTGCGCCGAGGCCATCCGCCTG
>JBJMLJ010000688.1:0-1823 GCA_045805365.1 Thermoleophilaceae bacterium | reverse complement strand
GCGGTCGCCGCGACGGACCTCGTGGGCGGCCTGGCGCTCCCAGCCCGAGTAGAAGTACGGCGTCTCCGCCTCGAACTCGGCGGCGCAGGTGTCGACCGCCTTGTAGCAGCGCTCGAGCCCGGCCTCCGGGTCCTCGCCCCGGGCCAGCGCGCCCATCTCGGCCATGAACCAGGGGTCGATGCCGGTGCGCGCGCAGAGCTCCGCCTCGCTGTGGCCGCGGCGGGTGGCCTCGAACAGCAGCTCGTAGCGGTCGTGCGATGGCACCTCGAGGCGGCGGAGAAGGTCGCCGTCGAAGCCCGGGTCGACGTCCAGCTCGCGCGAGCGCATCGCCTTGACGAACGCCTGCTTGAACGTGCGGCCGATCGCCATGGCCTCCCCCACCGACTGCATCGACGTGTGGAGGTTGCCCTCCGAGCCGGGGAACTTCTCGAAGGCGAAGCGCGGCCACTTGACCACCACGTAGTCGATCGTCGGCTCGAAGCTGGCGGGCGTCTTGCGCGTGATGTCGTTGTCGATCTCCTCGAGGGCGTAGCCCACGGCGAGCCGGGCGGCGATCTTGGCGATCGGGAAGCCGGTGGCCTTGGAGGCCAGCGCCGAGCTCCGCGACACGCGCGGGTTCATCTCGATGACGACGATCTCGTCGGTCTCGGGGTTGACGGCGAACTGGATGTTCGAGCCGCCCGTCTCCACCCCGACCGCCCGGATCACGGTCAGCGCCTGGTCACGCAGCCGCTGGTACTGGACGTCGCTCAGCGTCTGCTGCGGCGCCACCGTGACGCTGTCGCCGGTGTGAACGCCCATCGGGTCGACGTTCTCGATCGAGCAGACGATGACCACGTTGTCCCGGCGGTCGCGCATGACCTCGAGCTCGAACTCGCCCCAGCCGATCACCGACTCCTCGACGAGCACCTGGCCGATCGGGCTGGCCGCGAGCCCCTCGGCCACGACCTGGCGGTACTCCGACTCGGTGTATGCGACGCCGCCGCCCTGCCCGCCCATGGTGAAGCCGGGACGGACGATCGCCGGCAGCCCCACGTCCGGCAGGGTCCGCTCGGCCTCGCGCATCGACTTGACCGCGGCGCTCCGGGGGACGCGCAGGCGCGCCCGCTCCATCGTGGCGCGGAACAGGTCGCGGTCCTCGGCGCGGCGGATGGCGTCGTAGTCGGCGCCGATCAGCTCGACGCGGTGGCGGCCGAGCGTGCCGTCCTCGGACAGGGCCCGGGCCAGGTTCAACGCGGTGCCACCGCCGAGGGTGGGCAGCAGCGCGTCCGGCTTCTCGCGCTCGATCACCTTTGTCACGGACGGCGGGGTCAGCGGCTCGATGTAGGTGGCCGTGGCGAACTCCGGGTCGGTCATGATCGTCGCCGGGTTCGAGTTGACGAGGACGACCTCGTAGCCCTCCTCGAGCAGCACCTTGCAGGCCTGGGCGCCGGAGTAGTCGAACTCGGCCGCCTGGCCGATGACGATCGGCCCCGAGCCGATCACGAGGATCTTCTTGATGTCGTCCCTACGCGGCAAGGCGCTCCATGAAGCGGTCGAACAGATGAAGCGCGTCGTGCGGTCCCGGCCCCGCTTCCGGGTGGTACTGCACCGTGCTGGCCGGGACGTCCTTCAGCACGAGGCCCTCGACCGTGCGGTCGTAGAGGTTGAGCTGGCTGAGCTCGGCCGCTCCGAAGTCGGTCTCCCAGCGGACGGCCTCGTTCGTGTCGATCGTCTGCTCGCCTCCCGGTCCGACGACGGCGAAGCCGTGGTTCTGGGAGGTGATCTCGATCTTGCCGGTCTCGAGGTCCTTGACCGGGTGGTTGGCGCCGCGGTGGCCGAAG
>JBJMLJ010000687.1:0-2517 GCA_045805365.1 Thermoleophilaceae bacterium | reverse complement strand
GTCGCCGCCGCAGGCGTCGCAGGGATGCGAGCGCACTAGCTGGCCGAACGCGGTGCGGGTCACGGCCCGCAGCTGGCCGGAGCCGCCGCAGCGCTCGCAGACGTCGATCGGGGGCCCCGGCTCCGCTCGGTTCCCGTGACAATGCTCGCAGCGATCGACTACGTCGTACTGGACCTCGACCTTGCGTCCCTCGGCCGCCCCGGCCAGGTCGATCTCGACCTCGACCGCCACGTCGCCGCCCTGGATCGCTCCCGTGCCGCCGAAGCCGCCGCGGCCGAAGCCCGAGAACGGGTCGCCGCCGAAGAAGGCGTCGAAGATGTCGGCGAAGGAGCCGAAGCCGTGCGTCGTCGAGGCGTAGCCGCGCGAGTCGAGGCCGTCGAAGCCGAAGCGGTCGTAGACCCCACGGCGCTCCTGGTCGCTGAGGATCTCGTAGGCCTCGGCGGCCTCCTTGAACTTCTCCTCTGCCTCCGGGTCGTGGCGGTTCACGTCCGGATGCAGCTCGCGGGCGAGCGCGCGGAAGGCCTTCTTGATCTCCTTCTCGTCGGCGCTTCGATCGACCCCGAGCACCTCGTAGGGGTCGCGCCTCATTCGTCGTAGACCTCGGCGACGAAGCGCGACAGCTCGGAGGCGGCCTGGCGGACGGCGATGATCGCGCGCGGATAGTCCATCCGCACCGGCCCGACGACGCTGACGGCGCCCAGGTTGCGGCGCGCGAGGCCGTAGTTGGCGGCCACGATCGAGAGCGAACGCAGCTCCGGCCGCGGGTTCTCGTGCCCAATCCGGAGGTAGACGCTCGGCTCCTCGAGCGACTCGCGCAGCAGCGACAGGAAGGCCACGCGCTGCTCGAGCACGTTCATCAGGTCGCCGAGCTGGGACAGCTCCTGGAAGCGGTGCTCGGAGAGCAGGCGCGCCGCGCCGTCCACGAAGAGGGTGTCGCCGGCCGTGTGCTCGAGCTCGGTGAAGACCGGCGCCAGGGTCTGAAGGAACGCCCGCTCGCCCTCGCCCAGGCCGGGGTCGACCAGCTTCGAGCCGATCATCCGCGCGCCCACGTCCATCCCGCCCAGCACCTCGTTCAGGTAGCTGCCGGCCCAGGCCACGAGGCCCGGATCGACTGCCTGCGGGTAGGGAACCACCCGCTTCGTCACCCCGCCGGTGGAGGTGATCACGACGATCATCAGCACCTGCGGCTGGAGCAGCAGGACCTCGACGCGCCTGATCGTGCTCGTCTCGATCGGCGGCGCGCTGACCAGCGCGAGCAGGTTCGTCACCTGGGAGAGCTGCTCCGTGGTGGCGCGCATGGCCTCGTCCACCTCGCGGCGCATGTGGGTGAGCTCGACCGCCTTGCGCGGCACCGGCAGCGAGCCCTCCTCGAGCAGCTCGTCGACGTAGCGGCGATAGCCGACGTCCGTGGGGACGCGGCCGGCCGAGGTGTGCGGGTGCTCGAGCAGCCCGGACTCCTCGAGGCGGGCCAGCTCGGACCTGATCGTGGACGGCCCCCAGGGGATGTCCTCCTGCTCGGCGATCCACTTGGAGCCGACAGGCTGCTCGAGCGCCACGTGACCCTCGATGACCTTCCTCAGGATGAAGCCCTGCCGCGGGGTGATCTCCACGGCCAAGAGGTTAGAGCGGGCTCGTAGGAGCGCAGCCCGATCGCCGATCGGGCGAGCACCGCACGATGATTACGGCTGGAGTTCCGCCTCGGCGTTGCGGATGATCTGGTTGCCGGCCTGCTCGGCGACCGTGTCGACGACCACGGTCCCGTCCCTCTCGTCCTTGACCGTCCCGGTCACCGTGATCTCCTGCTCGGGGAAGCCCATCCCCCGGAACTGGACCGAGAGGCGCCTCAGCTTGCGCGGGTCGCCGCCGACGGCGGCGCTGTTGGCCCGGGCCACCTGGGCCATCGTGTAGAGGCCGTGCAGGATCACTCCGGGGAGGCCGACGCTCTTGGCGAACTCCTCGTCGACGTGGATCGGGTTGGGGTCGCCGGACGCGTCCTTGTAGCGCTGGGTCAGGCCGGCGTCGGGCGTGACCCTGAGCTCCGGTATCGAGTCGCCGGCCTTCATCGCACGATGTTGGTCCAGGTGGCGCGCACGGTCTCCTCGCCTTCCTGGTTCTTCGACACCGACTCGAACACGTAGAACGACTTGCCGTCCTTCTCGTAGATCTCCTTGACCGACGCCTGGGTGGTGATGGTGTCGCCGGCGCAGACCGGCTCGCCCCAGACGAACTCCTGGCCCCCGTGGACCATGCGCGCCAGCCCCTCGCCAATCGTCTCCAGGATCGCTGGCCCCATAGCCGGCGCCGAGTAGACGACCGCGAACATCGGCGGCGCCACGAGGTCGCGGAAGCCGGACTCCTTGGCGGCCTCCGGGTCGTGGTAAACCGGGTTCTCCTCGTGCACGGCCTCCGCGTACTGGCGGATGCGGTCGGCGTCCACCTCGAAGGTGGCGGGGTCGTACGTCTTGCCCAGGTTGGTCGTGTCGACCGACATGGCGGCCGGCAGTCTACGGCCTAGGC
>JBJMLJ010000686.1:0-4319 GCA_045805365.1 Thermoleophilaceae bacterium | reverse complement strand
TGGTGACGCCCGGCCCGCTAGGGGCGATGCGCAGCGCCGGCTACAGGCTGTTCCCCGATTCGAGGGCGGCGCGCGAGTAGCCTCAGACGGGTGGGCTCCGTCCTCTCCGTGAACCTCGCCGACGTGCGCATCATCGAGCGCCGCGGCAAGCCGGTGCGGACGGGAATCTGGAAGCTGCCGGCGGTGGGCCGCGTGCACGCCGGCCGCGAGGGGCTGGCCGGTGACGTGCAGGCCGACCGCCGCGTCCACGGAGGCCCGGACATGGCGGTGTACTCGTACGCGCGCGAGGACGAGGACTGGTGGGAGACGCAGCTCGGCCGCGAGCTCGCGAACGGCGCCTTCGGTGAGAACCTGACCCTGCGCGGCGTCGACGTCACCGCGGCCCGGGTGGGCGAGCGCTGGCGCATAGGCAAGGCGCTGCTCGAGGTCTCCGCGCCGCGCATCCCCTGCTGGAAGCTCGGCGTGAAGATGGACGATCCACACTTCGTCAAGACGTTCGCCCGGGCGCTCCGGCCCGGCGCCTACCTGCGGGTGATCGAGGAGGGCGAGCTGGCAGGCGGCGACGACGTGGAGCTGCTGGAGCGACCCGATCACGCGGTCAGCGTCGGGCTGATCGCCGAGGCCTACCTGGCGGACCACTCGCTCGCGCCGCGGCTGCTCGCGGCCGATGCATTGCCGGACAGCTGGCGCGACTGGGCCACAGCGCGTGCCGCCTGAGTCGCGCGCGGCCCTCGTCACCGGCGGGAACCGGGGCATCGGCTTCGCCGCCGCCGGGGCGCTCGCCGCAGCCGGCCTGAACGTCGTCCTGACGAGCCGGCACCCCGAGGCGGGCCGCGAGGCAGCCGAGCGGCTCGGCGTCGGCCATGTCGAGCTCGACGTCACGGACGCGGCGAGCGTCGAGCGCTGCGCGGCGGAGCTCGAGGCGCGCGGCATCGAGGTCGACGTCCTGGTGAACAACGCCGCCGTCCTCCTCGACGAGGGCCGCGGCGTGCTCGACCTCGACGAGCGGACGCTGCGCGCCACGTTCGAGGCCAACTTCTTCGGTCCCTTCCGGACCACCAGCAGGTTCCTCCCGGCCATGATCGAGCGCGGCTACGGCCGCGTGGTCAACGTCTCCAGCGGCGCCGGCCAGATCACCGAGATGACCTCCTACAGCCCGGCCTACAGCATGTCCAAGGCCGCCCTCAACGCGCTGACGCGCCAGTTCGCGCTCGGCTCGCGCGGCGACGTCAAGGTCAACGCCATGTGCCCCGGCTGGGTGAGGACGGACATGGGCGGATCGGCCGCGCCGCGCTCGCCCGAGGAGGCCGCCGACACGATCGTCTGGCTAGCCACGCTGCCGGGGGATGGCCCCACGAACGGCTTCTTCCGCGATCGTCATCCGATCGCCTGGTAGCGGCCTGCCGACCTGGGTACCATGCGCGCGTGAGCGGCTTCTGGGCGATCTTCTGGCTGGGCCTCGTTCTGAAGATCCCGATCGCGGCGCTGCTCCTGATCGTCTGGTGGGCGATCAAGGCCGAGCCGATACCCGACACGGGCCCGTCCGACGGCGGCGGCTCCGACCGCCACCGGCCCTCGGGCCGTCCGCGCCATCCTCGCCCGCCACGGCGCGGCCCGCACGCCGGCCTGCCGCCGCGCCCGCCCTCGCGCGTACGCGCGAGGGGCAAGCGCCTGACGAAGACCCACTAGGCGGCGACGGGAAGGAGCGCGGCCGGGATCGGGCCGCCGAACGCCCGTGCCGCTTCGGCCAGGCTGGGCTCCTCGACGAGGTCGACGCCGAGCCGGCGGGCGATCGTGCGCATCGTCTCGCGGTGCCGGTTGCCGAGCTTCGGCGAGTAGCCGAGCGCCCTGATCGTGGCCCGCTCGGCCCGCATGCCGTCCTCGTGGACCTCGATCCGACCCGACATCGCCACGATCCCGAAGGCACGGTCCGGATCGGGGATGGCCGCGAACCGGGGTAGGCGGTGCCAGGCATAGACCCCGCACTGGCAGTGGGGATGGGGAGCGGCGTGCGGCTCGTCGAGCCAGCCCTCGCCGAACATCAGGCCGCGGTTGGCAGGGAAGCAGCGCGCCCGGACGACGGGCTCGTCCCAGCGCAGCGGGATGTACGGCGACGTGAGGTGATCGCGCACGAGGCGCCACTTGCGGAAGCCGACGACCGGCTCGATCAGGTCGGGCGCGACCGAGCCGCTCAAGCCGGCGCCTCTTCGGGCTTCGGCTCGGGTTGCGGCTGCGGCACCGGCTCGGGCTCGGGCGCCTCGGCCGGCAGCTCGACCGGCTCGACCACGATCGTCTTCGAAGGCCCCTTGAGGGTCATCCCCATCACGGTACTCCGCGGCCGGGCCGGGCCTCAGGAGCGCGGATAGCCCAGGCGTCCAGACCCGACCCGGCGGCGACGCATGTCATAGGTGGCGCAGGCGCGGTGGACGACCACGCCGCCGCGCAGTCGCATCCGCTCGTCGCGCGGCGCCACCGCCCGTCCGCACACCAGGCAGACCGGGCGCTCGCCGAGGCGAGGCGCCAGGACGTGACGGACGTTGTCCAAGAGCGTCGGCATCTGGACCACACGCTGACGCACCGTCCTAAGCGTTATGTGATTCATCGGTAAATTCCCGTGCGTGAACGCCTTCCACGTCTGCGGCGGCATGCTCGCCATCTGGGCGCTCACGCTCGCGTTCATCGGCATCACGCGCGAGAACTTCCCCAGCACCACCGCCGCGGCCCGCCTGGTGGGCGCGATCTCGATCCTGCTCGTGGCGGCGGCGATCTTCAGCGCCATCTACGTCGGCGCCACCGAGAAGAAGGACGAGGGCAAGACCGGGGCAGTGCTGCCGGTCTAACGGCATGAGCCCGATCGACGACGGGCACGCGGTTCACCATTCGGAGCTGAAGCGCGGGACGCCCGTCTACAGCGCGGACGAGGTGCTCGTCGGCAAGGTCGTCGAGTCGCTCGACAACTACCGCGAGAACATCTTCGACGGGCTCGTCTTCGAGACGAGCGACGGGGAGCGCCGCTTCGTCGATGCCCCGGAAGTCGGCCGCACGGCCGAGCGGGCCGTGACGCTCACGATCAGCGCCGCCGAGGTGGCCGACCTGCCGCCCCCGCCCCGGGCCTCGCTCCTGTCGCGGTTCCTACGCCGCGGATAGGTTCGTCACAATTCGGGGTAGAGACGAACGCGAGGAGAGCGAATGGCCGAGGAGCAGACCCAGCGAGACGACGGCGGCGGCGTAGCCACCGCGCAGGACACGCTCAGCGTCACTGACAACCGGACGGGCGAGAACTACGAGGTCGAGGTCACGGACGGGACGGTCCGTGCGATGGACTTCCGCGACATCAAGGTCTCGGAGGACGACTTCGGGCTCATGACCTATGACCCGGCGTTCACGAACACGGCCTCCTGCCGCAGCTCGGTGTGCTTCATCGACGGCGAGGCCGGGATCCTCGAGTACCGCGGCTATCCGATCGAGGAGCTCTGCGACCACTCGAGCTACCTCGAGGTCGCCTACCTCCTGGTCTACGGCGAGCTCCCCACCAAGGAGCAGCTGGACGAGTGGGTGTTCGAGATCACCCACCACACCTACGTGCACGAGAACATCAAGAAGTTCGTCGAGGGCTTCCGCTACGACGCCCACCCGATGGGCATGCTCCTCGCGACCGTCGGCGCGCTCTCGACCTTCTATCCCGACGCCAAGAAGATCGACGACGAGACCGAGCGCCACATGGCGGCGGTGCGGCTGATCGCCAAGATCCCCACGCTTGCGGCCTTCGCCTACCGCCACAACCTCGGGCTGCCCTACGTCTATCCGGACAACGACCTCGGCTACCCGGGCAACTTCCTGTCGATGATGTACAAGATGACCGAGGTCAAGTACGAGCCGGATCCGCGGCTCGAGCGGGCCCTCGACGTCCTCTGGATCCTCCACGCCGACCACGAGCAGAACTGCTCGACCAACGCCGTGCGCGGCGTCGGATCGTCACAGGTGGATCCCTATTCGGCCGTGGCGGCCGGAGTGGCCGCGCTCTACGGGCCGCTCCACGGCGGCGCCAACGAGGCCGTCCTGCGGATGCTCAAGCGCATCGGGTCCAAGGACAACATCAAGGACTTCATGCAGGGCGTCAAGGACGGCAACGAGCGCCTGATGGGCTTCGGCCACCGCGTCTACAAGAACTACGACCCGCGGGCCACGATCATCAAGAAGGCCTGCGACGACGTGTTCGAGGTCACCGGCGTCAACCCGCTGCTCGACATCGCGCTCGAGGTCGAGAAGATCGCGCTCGAGGACGAGTACTTCGTCCAGCGCAAGCTGTACCCCAACGT
>JBJMLJ010000685.1:0-6577 GCA_045805365.1 Thermoleophilaceae bacterium | reverse complement strand
GGCCGGACGACGGCCTCGGTCCAGAACGGCTGGCACCACTTCGTGGTCACGAAGGACGGCGGCAACGTCGCGTTCTACCTGGACGGACAGCTCGTGCACAGCGGCACCGGGGCGCCCGCGACGGCGCCCACCACGCCCTGGCACGTGATGCGAAACGGCGGCTACGCCCAGTTCGCGCAGGGCGGCGCCGACGAGGTGGCCGTCTACAACGTCCCCCTGTCGGCGGCGACGGTCCAGCAGCACTACAACGCCGGCAAGGGGCTATAGCCGACACGAACGGGGACGCGGACTAACCGAAGCTGTCGTCGGGAAGTCGCCGCCTAGGACGCAACCCTGCGGCCCGGCGCGCCTTCATCACGTTCTCCCGAGACAGTCAGTGCGTCGGGCTTTCATCTGGAGCGCCTGGCCCTCGCGCGTGGGTCTCGAAGAGTCCGGTCTGGTAGGCAAGGACGACTGCCTGTACCCGGTCGCGAAGCTCCAGCTTCTGGAGGATGTGCGTGACGTGTGTCTTGACCGTGGTTTCGCTTATGTAGAGCTCGGAGGCGATCTCGGCGTTGGAGAGGCCGGTCGCGATCAGGCGAAGGGTCTCGCGCTCGCGTTCGGTCAGCTCGTCGAGTCCCTTTGGAGACTCGCGTCGCCGAGGGCGGGCGTAGTGCTTGATCACCCGCTTGGTGACGGTCGGTGAGAGGAGGGCGTCGCCGGCGGCGACGGTGCGGATCGCGGCGATCAGCTGCTCGGGCGGATCGTCCTTGAGGACGAAGCCGCTGGCGCCCGCGCTGAGCGCCTCGTAGATGTACTCGTCGAGGTCGAAGGTGGTGAGGATCAGCACTCGCGCGGCCCTGTCGGCGGCGAGGATGCGTCGCGTCGCCTCGAGCCCGTCGAGCTCGGGCATGCGGATGTCCATCAGGACGATGGTGGGCTCGAAGCGCTCCGCCTTGGCGACGGCTTCGAGCCCGTTCTGCGCCTCGGCCACGACTTCGATGTCGCTCTCGCCGGACAGGAGCATGCGGAACCCGGCGCGGACCATCGACTGATCGTCGGCCACGAGGACGCTGATGCTCATCGGTCCTCGCCTCGCAGCGGCAGGCGGGCGCTCAGCACGAAGCCGCCGCCGCCCGCGGCGCCCGCGGTCATGTCACCGCCGTAGATCTTGACCCGCTCCCGGATTCCGACGAGCCCGAAGCCGGGACTGCCGTTGTGCCTTTCGCCACCGCCGTTGTCGCGGACCTCGATTCCCAGCTCGTCGGGCCCGTAGCGGACCGTCACGTCGGCCTGGCTTGCGTGTGCGTGCTTGAGCGCGTTGGTCAGGCCCTCCTGAACGATTCGGTAGCTGGTGAAATCGAGTGCCCGGGGAAGCGGCTGGGGCTCACCTTCGACGTGGAGACGGACCGGAAGGCCGGCTCGGCCCACCTGCTCGAAGAGCGGTTCGAGGTTGTCGAGCCCTTGCTTGAGCGCGAGGTCCTCACCGTCCTCGCGCATCGCGCTCAGGAGCCGGCGCATCTCCACGAGCGCCGTACGCCCGGTGTGCTCGACGTCCTCGAGCGCATTCCTGTCCTCAGGGCGTGCGCCCGACAGGTTATGCCGGACCGCGCCGACCTGAAGGACCATGACGCCGACGGCGTGCGCCACGATGTCATGCAACTCGCGCGCGATGCGGGTCCGCTCTTCGGCGACGGCCACCCGGGCGGCGGCCTCCCGCTCCCGCTCCGCCAGGGTGGCGCGCAGCTCCGCCGCATCGGCTCGCTCGGCACGCTCACGCAGTGCGAAGCCGGCGAGCCAGCCGATCGCGAACAGGAGGGGAGTGAAGACGAACTCGCCGGGATCGTGGGTCGGATCGTTGTAGACGACGATCGCGGCCCCGGCGAGCACGATCGCCAAGCCGACCCGCGCCTGGATCGGGTCACTGAGGTTCCCGAGCAGGTACGCGGCGACGAAGCCGGCGAGGAAGACGCTGGCCGTGAAGGTGACCAAGCGGCCGTCGACGAACGACAGGGTCGCGGCCAGAACCCAGACCGCGGTGGGTGCTCCAAAGCTGAAGCGGCGGCGCCCGAGCAACAGGAGCGGAACCACCGCTAGCGCGGGTGCGGCGAACCAGGGAGATGTCTGTGGCGCCTCTGGCGAATCGCGTCTGAGTGCGACCTCGACCGCGCTCTCGACCGCCGCGATCACGACCAGGACGTCGAACACATACGCACGCGCAAAGGACCAGACCCGGCTCATGGAGCCAACGTACTCCAGGTCCCACGGGCCCGCCTCCGACCTAGGTAGGAGACGGAATCAACCCTCCTGACGAGGCGGTCGTGCCGGCACGGCCATAGCTTCGCGGCATGGACTCAACCATCGAAGGAGGGCTCATGGAAGCAGCAACCAGCACCATCGCTACCCCCATCCCCGCGGCCACGACGCAGCGCTCGGCCGCGCGTGTCAAGCAGCTGAGCCTGCGCGGCATCATCGGCGTCTGGGCCGCGGCGGCCCTCCCGATGGGTCTGCTCGCGTGGGTGGGAGCGCCGCTGCTCGCCGATCAGCTCAGCGGCTCGAACCGTCTCAGCCGAGCCTTGATCGTCCTACTGACCGCGGGCCTCGTCTGGCAGTTCGTACTCGTGATGTTCCTGGTGAAGCGGGAGCAGGGAACCCTGCGCCTCTCCGTGCTGCGAGACGCGCTCTGGCTGCGGGCCCCACGTTCGCCGAAAACCGGACACCGGGGCGGCCTGATGTGGCTCGTCCTCATCCCGCTGGTTCTCGTGTTCGCGGCCGAGGAGCTCATCCCCACGTTTTCCGCTCCGGTGGGACGCGACTTCGGCGACTTCCTCTCCTCGCACGGCGGACAGGCGATGCTCAAGGGCGCCTGGGGCTGGTTCGCCGTGATGGTCGTGCTGTGGATCTTCAACACCGTGCTCGGCGAGGAGCTCCTCTTCCGCGGGTATCTGCTCCCTCGCATGAACGGCGTGTTCGGCAAGCGGGATTGGCTCGCGAACGGCGTGCTGTTCGCCCTCTACCACGTCCATGTTCCGTGGGTCATCCCGGCCCCGCTGCTCGTGCCCGTCGAGGCCTACGGCTCGAAGCGCTACCGAAGCGCGCTAGTCGGAATCGCCGTGCACAGCATGCAGAGCATCTTCCTGTTCGGGATCGTGCTCGCCCTGGTGCTCAAGGGCTGAGCGCCACGCCCGGGGAGCCGCACTTCGAACGGGCCGCCGAACCGGCGGCCCGTTCTGTGCATGAAGCGCGCTGCGGGGACTACCCCACCGACAGCTCTCCATGGATGGACCTGCTCGGACGGCTTTCGAACCCGTGTCTCCGGAGGTATGGTCGTCATGTCGTTTTGCTGGCCGATCGGGAAGGAGACCCGAATGGACGCGTCAACCACAGCAACCATCCGCGTCGGCGCGATCTCGATCGACTTCCTCGTCGATGTCGACGATTCCGGCGGCAGCGTCACGGTGTTCGAGTGCGTGGTCCCGGCCGATGCAAAGGTGCCTGCGCCTCACAGCCACGACGCGTTCGAGGAGACGATCTACGGCCTCGAGGGTGTCTGCACTTGGACGATCGACGGCGATCCCGTCGACCTCGGCCCCGGCGACTCCTTGTGCATCCGACGCGGTCAGGTGCACGGGTTCCAGAATCGTGGCAGCGTCGACGCGAAGTTCCTCGCGATCGCAACCCCGGGCGTGTTCGGGCCCGCCTACTTCCAGGACATGGCTCGGGTCCTCGCAGCCGCCGCGGGCGGCCCACCCGATCTCGCCGCTGTCGGTGACGCGATGCGCCGCCACGGACTGACACCCGCCCCATCAGGCGCGACCTGAAGGAGCTTCCCCGACGGGATGTCGCGCGAGAACGTGGAGCTCGCAATGCTCATGTATGAGTGCTTCAACCGCCGTGACCTCGATCGGTTCCTGGCGCTCATGCACGATGAGGTCGAGATCGAGCCGCGATTCGGCGCGCTGGAGGGGGACTACCGCGGCCATGAGGGCGTGCGCCGGTGGTGGACGAGCCTCGTCGACTTCCTCCCTGATTACGTCGCTGAAGTCGAGCAACTGGATGAGGCCGGGGACATGACCCTTTTACGGATCCGCGGTACAGCGCATGGTGCTGCCAGCTGGACACCTGTCCTCGAGACGTGGTGGCAGGTGATCCGGTGGCGTGACGGAAAGTGCATCTGGTGGCGCAACTTTGCGACGGCAGCCGAGGCTGTCGAAGCGATGAGGTCGGAGACAGGATGAGTTCACCGCTGATGGGATGATCGGGCGCGTGGGGCTCAGCGTGCGTTACGGCGAAGCGGACCGTCTGTCTGATCGGGCGCCTGATCCGCGTCCAACGCGCTCGCCTCGGCGCGGGACGCCATGCGAGCGCTTTCACGCTTCCTCGTGGCCTACCTCTCGTACCAGCCCTCGAGGAACGCGCGGCCAATGGTGCCTTCGAATAGGTTGAACATCAGCAAGGCGGGCGTCGCTTGCTTGTCGATCTCGATCCTCTCGGCGGCAAGAGCGAGAACCGCAAAGATGTAGCGATGTCTGCCGTGGCCCTCCGGCGGCCCGGCGCCGACGTAGCACGCCATCCGGGCGTCGTTCGGGAGCTGAAAGGCGCCCTGCGGGAGCGCCGAGCCGGACTCGTCGCCGGCGCCCGTAGGCAGCTCGGTGACGTCGCCGGGAATGTTCACCACGGCCCAGTGCCAGAAGCCCGTAACGGTCGGCGCTTCGGGGTCGCACATGGTGACCACGAAGCTCTGCGTCTCCGACGGGAAGCCGCTCCAGGACAGCTGTGGGGAAACGTCCTGGCCGCCGGCGCCGAAGACGCCACTGACCTGCGCCATCGCCAGCTTCTCGCCCTCCCGCAGATCGCTGCTTGTCAGTGAGAAGGAGGCCGCCGGGGGAAGGTTCTCGTAGGGGTTCCCGCTCACTTGGACTTCCGCTGTTCGTGAACTCGGACAGTCGTCTCGTCCATCTCGGTTTCCTTTCAGGCCTCGTCTAAAGGGAACGGCGGCTGGTTTGTGGCCATAGGGGTCACGAGCCAACGAGTCTTCCGCGTAACTGCTTGACCCCGGAAGCCCCCACGAGGCGATCCTACCCTGGCTCGTGCTGCGCGAGCTCGCAGTGAACGTGCGAGTCCGCCGCGACCCGAATCGATTAGCGTCGCAGTCCGCTGCGATGGGGTGGTGAGGAGCAGCCAGCATGAAATCCAAGGCGATCAACCCGGCCGACTTCCGCGAGACCCAGCACAAGCACTGGGACTCTGCCGCGGTGGGATGGATGGAGTGGAGCGAGTTCAATGACAGCGCGGACACGCACATCAGCGAGCGGCTGGTGGAGCTGGCTGGCGTGGAGTCGGGCAGCCGGGTCCTGGACGTAGCCGCCGGCTATGGCGAGCCGGCGCTGACCGCCGCGCGTAAGGTCGGCCCGGAGGGCCTGGTTGTGGCCACGGACATCTCCGCCGAGATGCTGGCGTTCGGGCGTGAACGCGCGGCGGCGGCCGGCTTGGCCAACGTCGAGTTCATTGAGTCGGACGCCTCCAGCCTCGATCTTTCGCACGCGAGCTTCGACGCCGCCGTCTCGCGCTGGGGAATCATCTTCGAGCCTGACGCGGAGGCCGCCGCGGGGCGTATCCGAGGCTTCCTCAAGCCGGGCGCGCGGATGGCGATCAGCTCGTGGGGCGAGCCCGATCAGGTCCCCTTCCTCTCGATTCCGCTGAGTACGACGATGGAGCGACTGGACGTGCCCCCGGCCCCGGCTGGAACGCCCGGCCCCCTCTCCCGGCCCACCCCCGCTGCCATCGGCGGGTTGCTCGAAGGAGGTGGGTTCTCGAACGTCGCCGTGGAGCAGGACGAGGTCACCTTCGAGTTCGACTCCCCGGAGCACTTCACCGCCTACATCAGGGCGATCTCCGCCCCGATCCGGGCGATGATTGAGCAGCACGCAGGCGAGGCCCAGGAAGAGGCCTGGGACGCCGTCACGCAGGCCGCAGCGGATGCCGGGGGTGGCTGGAAGCCGCTGAGCATCTCGAACATGGTGCTGCTCGCCTCGGGAACCGCCTAGCGCACCTCGATCAATGGTGCAGATGCGGGCTCCCCTCGGGTTTCAGTCGATCACCCGACAGCGCCCAGTAGGGTGAAACGAGCCCCTTGAACCTGAACGCTTCTTGAGCACACTCGCCCGCTTCGTCACCGGACGCCGTACCAAGTGGCTGGTTCCGGTGATCTGGATCGTCCTAGTGGCCGCGCTCCAGCCGCTTGGCTCCAAGCTGTCCGGCGTCACCGACGATCGGACGCAGTCGGCCCTGCCGAAGGCTGCGGAGTCGACGGCGGTCCTCAAGAAGCAGCAGCGCTACTTCAAGGCGGGGCAAACAGCCAGCGGGCTGATCGTCTATCGGCGGGCCGGCGGCCTGACGGCCGCTGACAAGGCGAAGATCGCCGGCGACGCCCGGAGGGCCGTGGCCGCGTTGCCGCTGAGGGCGAAGCCCGCATTTGCGACGAAGAGCGAGCTGGCGTACACGACGCTCACCGTCCCCAACGACGAGAACAAGCTCGCCGACTGGGGCAAGAAGCTGCGCCGGATCACGGGCAAGGGGAACGCAGGGCTGAAGGTCT
>JBJMLJ010000684.1:0-4436 GCA_045805365.1 Thermoleophilaceae bacterium | reverse complement strand
GGTGGAGCAATGCCGGGTGGGGAACCGCCTGGGCGACGTCTCGCACGCGGTCCAGAAGCGCGTCGAGGCCGACGACTTCTCGGTCATCCGCTCGCTGGTGGGCCACGGGATCGGCCGGGACATGCACGAGGACCCGCAGATACCCAACTTCGGGGACCCGGGGACGGGCCCCGAGCTCCTCGAGGGGATGGTCCTGGCGGTCGAGCCGATGGTCAACGCCGGCGACCACCAGGTGCGGATGGGGAGCGACAACTGGGCGGTCTACTCCCGGGACGGGTCGCTCGCGGCCCACTTCGAGCACACGGTCGCGATCACGGCCGACGGGCCGAGGATCCTTACTCCCTGGCACCTCGACGAGAGGGAGGCCGCCGGCGGGCGCGCCAAAGCCGCGAGCGGTGCTTGAGCATGCGCACGCGGCGTGTAACCCCCGAATTCGTGAGGCATGGATGCCGAGCGGGATTGCTACTCTTATCGGTCGGCGCTCAGCCGTCTCCTGGGCTCTGCGCCGCTTCTGTTTATAGGTAGATCCACGGAGCCGCTATGAAGGTCCGAGCGTCGGTCAAGCCCATGTGCGAGAAGTGCAAGGTGATTCGCCGCGGAGGCGCGGTCCTCGTGATCTGCCAGAACCCCCGTCACAAGCAAAGGCAAGGCTGAATTGGCGCGTATCGCCGGAGTCAACATTCCACTCAACAAGCGGGTCGAGATCGGGCTCACGTACATCTACGGAATCGGCCGCTCGAAGTCCAACGAGATCCTGAAGACGGCCGGGGTGAGCCCCGACACCGCCGTCAAGGACCTCACCGACGACGAGGTCCTGAAGCTTCGCGAGCGCATCGACCAGGACGTAACCGTCGAGGGCGACTTGCGCCGCGAGCACTCCCAGAACGTCAAGCGACTCATGGAGATCGGCTCCTACCGCGGCCTCCGGCATCGCCGCGGCCTGCCCGTGAACGGGCAACGGACCAAGACCAACGCGCGCTCACGCAAGGGCCCGCGCGGCTCGCAGGTGTCGGGCGGCGGCAAGAAGAAGATCAGGAAGCACTGAGGTAGATGGCGCAGCAGAGACCAGGACGGCCACGCGGCCGCCGCCGGGTGCGGAAGAACGTCCCCTTCGGCCAGGCCCACATCAAGACGAGCTTCAACAACACGATCGTGTCGCTGACCGATCGCGAGGGCAACGTGCTTGCCTGGGAGTCCGCCGGCGGCGCCGGCTTCAAGGGCTCCCGCAAGTCGACGCCCTTCGCCGCCCAGGTGACCGCCGACGCGGCCGCCAAGAAGGGCATGGAGCAGGGTCTCCAGAAGGTCGAGGTCTTCGTCAAGGGCCCGGGCTCCGGTCGCGAGACCGCGATCCGGTCGCTCCAGGCTGCCGGGCTCGAGGTCACCTCGATCAAGGACGTCACCCCGCAGGCCCACAACGGCTGCCGGCCCAGGAAGCGGAGGCGCGTCTAAATGGCCCGCGAGACCGGACCTCAGTGCAAGCAGTGTCGCCGCGAGGGCCAGAAGCTGTTCCTCAAGGGCGAGCGCTGCCTCACCGACAAGTGCGCGATCGAGCGGCGGAACTATCCGCCGGGCGATCACGGTCGCGGCCGCTCCCGGCATTCGGAATATCGCCTCCAGCTGCGCGAGAAGCAGAAGGCCCGCCGCTACTACGGCGTGCTGGAGAAGCAGTTCCGCAACTACTACGCGAAGGCATCGCGGCAGCCCGGTGTGACCGGCGAGAACCTGCTGCGGCTGCTCGAGACCCGCTTCGACAACACGCTCGTGCGGCTCGGGTTCGCGGCCTCGCGCAGGCAGGCGCGCCAGCTGATCCGCCACGGGCACTGGACCGTGAACGGGCGCCGCGTCGACATACCCTCGTACCAGCTGCGGCCGGACGACGTGATCACCCTCAAGGGCGGCTCGGGTGCCGAGCCGACCATCCGGGACGCCACCGAGCTGACCTCCGCGGTACCGGCCTGGCTCCAGGCCGACCACGACGGACTCACCGCGAAGGTCCTCCGGCTCCCGGAGCGGCCGGAGATCGCGACGCCGGTGCAGGAGCAGCTGATCGTCGAGCTTTACTCGAAGTAGAACCCCGAAAGCGCGCCGCCCGCGGCCACGGGCAAGGCGCGAGAAGGCAGGAAGCACCCTAAATGATCGAATTCCAGACACCCCAGATCTCCGCCGACAAGGTGGAGGACAACCGAGGTTCCTTCACGATCGAGCCGCTCGACCGCGGCTTCGGCTACACGTTCGGCAACTCGCTGCGGCGAGTGCTGCTCAGTTCGCTGGCCGGCGCGGCGGTGACCAGCGTGCGGATCGAGGGCGTGGCCCACGAGTTCTCCACCATCCCGGGCGTGAAGGAGGACGTGACCGACATCGTCCTCAACCTCAAGGAGGTCGTCTGCCGGATGCACTCCGAGGCGGCCGAGATCGAGGCGCCGCTCGTGGTCACGGGCCCCGGCGAGGTCACGGCGGGGGACATCGACCTGCCGTCCGGCGTCGAGATCCTCAACCCGGACGCGCACATCGCCACCCTCGAGAAGAAGACCAAGCTCGAGATCTACCTCACGATCGGCCACGGCCGCGGCTACTCGCCGGCGGAGGAGAACAAGACCCCCGACCAGCCGATCGGCGTGATTCCGATCGACTCGATCTTCTCGCCCGTGAAGCGCGTGGCGTACGAGGTCGACCAGGCGCGCGTCGGCCAGCGGACGGACTACGACAAGCTCACGCTCGACATCGAGACCGACGGCTCGATCGACCCCCAGGCCGCGCTTCGCGAGGCCGCGGAGATCCTGATCAAGTACCTGGCGATCTTCACGGACGTCGATCGCGTCGAGGCTCTGCGCGACCAGGGCGCGGCCCTGGTGGGCGACGCCGCCGCGCTCTCCGGCGACGGCGGCGGCGTTCCCGGCGCCGGCGGGATGGACGACATCCTCATCGAGGAGCTCGAGCTGGGCGTCCGCTCCTACAACTGCCTGAAGCGGGCCGGCGTGCAGACGGTGGGCGACCTGGTCCAGAAGAGCGAGTCCGAGCTGAACGCGATCCCCAACTTCGGTCGCAAGTCGATCGAGGAGGTCAAGGAGACGCTGGACGCTCGGGGCTTGGCGCTGCGAGCCGGCTAATAGGATTCCGCCGCGGGTCGTCCCGACCCGCGGTACCGACCAAACTCTCGACATCCAGTCTCGCGAATAAACCGTGCGCCATCGCCGGCAGAAAGGGAAGCTTTCGCGGAGCGCCTCGCATCGCAAGGCGCTCTTCTCCAACCTCTGCCGCGAGGTGATCGACCACGAGCGGATCCAGACGACCGAGGCCAAGGCCAAGGCCGTCAAGCCGGAGCTGGAGAAGCTGATCTCGCTGGCCAAGAAGGGCGATCACCATTCCCGCCGCCAGGCGATGGCGCGCCTGGGCCAGGACAAGTTCGTCGTCTACAAGCTGTTCGAGGAGATCGCCCCGCGCTACGCGGACCGCGAGGGCGGCTACACGCGGATCCTGAAGCTGGGCCCGCGCAAGTCGGACTCGACGGAGATGGTCTTCCTCGAGCTCGTTTAGACGCCTAGTCCAGTCGCCCGACTTCCAGACTCGATGACGAAGAGCCTCGCCGAGCTAGGCGACTCGTTGTCCGGCGACGTGCTGACTCCGTCCGACCGCGAGTACGAGCGAGCCCGCCTCTGCTTCAACCTCCTGATCGACCGGCGGCCTGCGGCGATCGCCCGCTGCGTGAACGCCGAGGACGTGGCTACGGCGCTGGCCTTCGGTCAGGCGCACGGACTGGAGATCGCGGTGCGCGGTGGAGGACACAATCCCGCGGGCCATTGCGCGGTCGACGACGGCCTGGTGGTCGACCTCTCGCGGATGCGCAACGTCGCGGTCGATCCCGACGCGCACCTCGCCACCTCCGAGGGCGGGGCGACGTGGCTCGACTTCGACGCCGCGACCCAGGCCCACGGCCTGGTCACGCCCGGCGGCGTGGTCGGCTCGACCGGGGTCACGGGCCTCACCCTCGGCGGAGGGATCGGGCACCTGACCGCTCAGTACGGCCTCACGTGCGACAACCTCGTCGCCGCGGAGCTCGTCACTTCGGGTGGGAGCTTGGTCAGCACGAGCGACGACGAGAACCCCGAGCTTCTCTGGGCGCTCCGCGGCGGAGGCGGCAATTTCGGCGTGGTGACGCGGATGAGGTTTCGCCTGCATCCGCTCGAACGGGTGATCGGCGGCCGCCTCGAGTACGCAGGCGACGGGGTCCGAGATGCCCTCCGTGCCTTCCGCGACGTCGATGCGCGCGCCGGGAGCGACCTGAGCTGCCAGGCGCAGCTCACGCTCGACGAGGCCATGGTGCCGAAGCTCGTAGTTGCTCCTTGCTACACGGGCCCCGACGCGAACCCCGAGGAGCTCCGCGCGCTGCGCACGGCGCGAGGGCTCGCGGGCGACGGCGTCCGCTCCCAGACCTTCCT
>JBJMLJ010000683.1:0-3261 GCA_045805365.1 Thermoleophilaceae bacterium | reverse complement strand
GCCCTCGGCGAGGTGCTGCTCCGACTCCTGCGCGGACGCGAGCGCCCGCTCGAGGTTGTCGACGACCGGCAGCAGCTCGCGCACCAGGCCGCTCCTCGCGCGCTCGCCGGCGGCCGCCGCCTCCTTGGCGGCCCGCTTTCGCCAGTTCTCGAAGTCGGCCTGCGTGCGCTGCGCGAGCTGTAGGTACTCGTCACGCTCGCGCAGCGCCTTGGCCAGCTCGTCCTCCTCGGGCTCGGCCGTCTCATCCGAGGCAGCCTCCTCCTTCGCGGCGTCCAACTCCGCCTCGTTGGCGGGATCCTCCTCGCCCGCCGGCTCGGCGGCTTCGTCCCGCGCCGTGACGGGCTCTTCCTCGTCCAGCCAGGTCACCGGCTACTTCTCCTCGCCGTCCACGACCTCGGCGTCGACGACCTCCTCCTCGTCGGCCGGGGCCTCGGAGCCGCCGTCCGATGAAGCGCCGTCACCCGGCGGCGTCTCCTGCGCCTGCGCGGCCGCCGCGTACATCTGCTCGGAGACCTGGTGGAAGGCAGCCTGGAGCGCCTCGGTCTTGGAGCGGATCAGCCCGGCGTCCTCGGACTCGAGGTTGTCGCGCACGTCCTTGATGGCGGCCTCGATCTCCGACTTCGAGGACTCGTCGACGGAGTCGCCCAGCTCGCCGAGCTGCTTCTCGGCCTGGTAGGCCGCGTTCTCCGCGGTGTTCCGGGCCTCCACCAGCTCGCGTGCCTGGCGGTCCTCGTCGGCGTGCGTCTCGGCGTCCTTGACCATCCGCTCGACCTCGTCCTCGGCGAGGCCCGAGCCGGCCTTGATCTCGATCTTCTGCTCCTTGCCGGTGCCGAGGTCCTTGGCCGTGACGTTGAGGATGCCGTTGGCGTCGATGTCGAAGATGACCTCGATCTGCGGCACCCCGCGCGGCGCCGGCGGGATCCCCGTCAGCTGGAACTTGCCGAGCGACTTGTTGCCGACGGCCATCTCGCGCTCGCCCTGGAGGACGTGCACCTCGACCGACGTCTGGTTGTCGTCCGCGGTCGAGAACACCTCCGCCTTGCGGGTCGGGATGGTCGTGTTGCGCTCGATCAGCTTGGTCATCACGCCGCCCTTGGTCTCGATCCCGAGGGTCAGCGGGGTGACGTCGAGGAGCAGCACGTCCTTGACGTCGCCGGCCAGCACGCCCGCCTGGATGGCGGCGCCGACGGCGACGACCTCGTCGGGGTTGACGCCCTTGTGCGGGTCCTTGCCGGTCAGCTCCTTGACCTTCTCCTGCACCGCGGGCATGCGCGTCATGCCGCCGACGAGCACCACGTGGTCGATGCCTTCCTTGCCGGCGCCGCTGTCGGACAGCGCCTGCTTGGTCGGGCTCACGACTCGCTCGAGCAGCTCGGCGGTCAGCTCGCCCAGCTTCGCGCGGGTAAGGCGCTGATTCAGATGCTTCGGCACCGAGTCGACCGCCGTGATGAACGGCAGGTTGATCTGCGTCTCCTGCGTAGAGGAGAGCTCGGTCTTGGCCTTCTCGGCCTCTTGGTAGAGGCGCTGGAGAGCCATCTTGTCCTGGCTCAGGTCGACGCCCTCGGCCTTCTTGAACTCGGAGACGAGCCAGTCGACGACCGCCTTGTCGAAGTTGTCGCCGCCGAGGTGGTTGTCCCCGGAGGTGGCCTTGACTTCGAAGACGCCGTCGCCGATCTCGAGCACCGATACGTCGAACGTGCCGCCGCCCAGGTCGAAGACGAGGATCGTCTGGTCCGCGCCCTCCTTGTCGAGGCCGTATGCCAGCGACGCGGCGGTCGGCTCGTTGATGATCCGCTTGACGTCGAGGCCGGCGATCTTGCCGGCGTCCTTGGTCGCCTGCCGCTGGTCGTCGTTGAAGTAGGCCGGGACGGTGATCACGGCGCTGTCGACCGTGTCGCCCAGATAGGCCTCGGCGTCGGCCTTCAGCTTCTGGAGGATCATCGCGCTGATCTCGGGGGGCGCGTACTCCTTGCCGCCCGCCTTGACGCGCGCGTCGCCGTTCTGGCCCTTGACGACCTCGAACGGGACGATCTTCTCCTCCTCCTTGACCTCCGCCTCCTTGCGGCCCATGAAGCGCTTGATCGAGAAGACGGTGTTGTCGGGGTTGGTGACCGCCTGGCGCTTTGCCGGCGCGCCGACCAGGCGCTCACCGCCCTCGGTGAACGCGACGACCGAGGGCGTGGTCCGCGCGCCCTCGGCGTTCTCGACCACCGTGGGCTCGCCGCCCTCGAGGACGGCCATGCACGAGTTGGTCGTGCCAAGATCGATTCCGATGGTCTTGCCCATCTGCTAGTGCTCCCTTTCTTGCCTGCTATTCGAATTCAGAAAAAATCTGAGTCTTGATATAGCAGATTGCGCCGGCAGTGCCAACGACCGGCGAGGAGCGGAGCCGGGGCGCCGGCCCGGCGAGCACCGCAGCACACTTACCCCTCGGGGAGCGGGCGGGGCGGTCTCAGCCGCGGCACCACCTCCACCGCGACGATCGCCGCCAGGATCAGCAGCGCGCCCGACCAGGCCAGGGCGGAGAGATGGTCGCCGCCGATGAGCCAGCCGAACAGTCCCGCGAAAGCAGGTTCGCTCGCGAGTATCAACGCGGTACGGGCCGGCGGCGCGTGGCGCTGGGCGAAGGTCTGGACGAAGAAGCCGAGCGCGCTCGCCACGAGCGCGGTGACGGCCAGGGCGGACCAGACGGTGCCGCCGCGCGGCGCCTCGAGCTGGCCGGCGGCGCCCGCCGCGGCGAGGCAGACGGCACCGCAGACCCCCAGCTGCACCGCCAGCAGCGCCCCCACGTCGTGGGCCGCCACGGCCCGCGAGGTGGCCAGGATGTGCGCCGAGAACGCCAGCGCGCAGACGAGCACGAGCCCGTCGCCGCGCGGGCTGAAGTGGCCCCCGGCGCCGGAGAGCAGGTAGAGGCCGAGCACCGCCGCGATCGCCGCGACCCAGGTGGACCTCGTCATGCGCTCGCGCAGGACCAGGGCGGCCAGCAGCGGCGTGAAGACCACGAACAGCCCGGTGATGAAGCCCGCGTTCGACGCGGTCGTGCGCTCGAGGCCGAAGGTCTGGCAGTCGTAGCCGGCCGTCAGGAAGGCGACCATGAGCAGGCCGGCCCGCCAACCGGCGGCTGAGAGCCGTCGCAGCCGCGAGCGGAAGACCAGGGCGACCAGGAGGGCCGCGGCGAGGAAGCGGTAGGCGAGGAAGGCGAGCGTCGGCAGCTCCTCGATGGCATCCTGGACCATCACGAAGGTCAGGCCCCAGACGGCG
>JBJMLJ010000682.1:0-2633 GCA_045805365.1 Thermoleophilaceae bacterium | reverse complement strand
GCAGGGACAGCAGATCATCCAGAACTCGCCCGAGTGCAAGAGCCACCCACCGCCACCGGACTACCATGGTCCGGTCCAGTGCTAGACGGCAACCTCCCTCCGGGCCCCAAGCTACCCCGCTGGTTCCAGACCGCCGGCTTCCTTTTCCAGCCCGCTCGCTGGTTCGACTGGAACCGCCGCCGCTACGGCGACCTGGTCACCTTCAGGACGCTGCTCGATCCCTGCTTCGTGATCGCCTACGACCCGGAGCTCGTCAAGAAGGTCTTCCGCGGCAGCCCGGACAAGCTGCGCGCCGGTGAGGCCAACGCCCTGCTCGGGCCGGTGGTCGGCGAGAACTCGCTCCTCCTGCTCGACGGCGCCCGGCATATGCGCGAGCGCAAGCTGCTGCTGCCGCCCTTCCACGGCGAGCGGATGCGCGCCTACGAGGATGTGATGCGCGAGGAGGCCGACCGGGCGATCGACTCCTGGCCCGTCGGCGATGCCTTTCCGCTGATGCCCGAGATGCAGGAGGTGACGCTCGAGGTGATCCTGCGCACCGTCTTCGGCGTCGACGAGGGCCCTCGTCTGGAGACGCTCAAGACCAGGATCAGGACGATGATCGACCCGGCCACGAACCGGCTGATGCTCGTGCTGTTCGCCCTCAGCCGTGGCCGCGCCGGCGCCGGCGTGGGGGAGACGTTCGAGTCGCGGCGGGCGGCCGTCGACGAGCTGATCTACGAGGAGATCGCAAACCGCCGCGACGCCGCGGACCTCGACGAGCGCGAGGACGTCTTCTCGATGTTCCTCCAGGCTCGTGACGAGGACGGCCGGGCGATGACGGACGTCGAGCTGCGCGACGAGCTGGTCACCCTGCTCGTCGCCGGCCACGAGACCACGTCCGCGGGACTCGCCTGGACCTTCGAGCTCCTGATGCGCAACCCGGACGCGCTCGAGCGCCTGCGCGCCTCGCTCGCCGCCGGCGACGACGCCTATCTCGACGCCGTGGTCAAGGAGTCGCTGCGGATCAAGCCCGTGGTCGCGGGCGTCGGCCGCAAGGTGCGCGAGGAGCCTTTCGAGCTGGGCGGCTACCGGATCCCGGTCGGGATCGAGATCAACCCGTCGATCGCCGCCATCCACCGGCGCGCCGACTGCTACGACGAGCCGAAGCGCTTCAAGCCCGAGCGCTTCCTCGGCAAGGACGCCCCCGACACCTACACCTGGCTCCCGTTCGGCGGTGGCACGCGCCGCTGCATCGGGGCCAGCTTCGCCCTGTTCGAGATGAAGACGGTCGTGCGGCAGGTGATCGAGCGGACCGACCTCGTCGCCGCCGACCGCCGCCCCGACAAGGGCGTGCGCAAGGGGGTCACGTTCGTGCCGAAGCGCGGGGCGCGCGTGGTGATGCGGAGCGCGCCTCAGCCGCCGGCCACGTCGCGCCGCAGGAACACGACGTACGCCGCCGCCAGCGACGGCAGCGCGTAGAGCGAGCAGACCCACGCCGCCCTGCCGATCGGGGCCCAGTCGATCGGCACCCGCAGGAGGCCCTGCCAGGCGTTGAACTGGGTGCTCAGCAGGTACGGGTGGAGGCCACCCAGGCCGGGCAGGATGCCGATCAGCTGGATCAGCAGCGAGACGCCCAGCGTGCCCACCACGGCCGCCGCGCTGTTGCGGGTCACCGTCGAGAGCAGGAGCCCGATGCTCGCGATCGCCAGGATCGGCATCAGGTAGACGAGCAGGCTGGCGCCCACGAGCCGCAGCCCCTTGGCGGCCGAGATGGTGGTGCCGGACAGCGTGACCAGCGAGTTCAGGCCGGACTCGATGCTGCCGGCCACGACCGCGATCACGCCCATCAGCACGATCGCGGCAACCGCGTAGGTCGCGGTGGCGAGCGCCTTGCCGGCGAAGATCTGGCCGCGCTCGAGCGAGCGGGTGAGGATGGTCTTGAGCGTCCCGTTGTGGTCCTCGGCGGCGACGATGTCGCCCGCGACCAGGGCGGTGATCAGCGGGAACATCCAGATCGAGCCGAAGAACAGCAGCACGAGCGGGAAGGCCAGGCCGGTCTCGTGGATGTAGCGGCCGAAGGCGACGTCCTCGGGGCCGTGGCGCCCGCCGTGGAGGGCCACCGCCGTGACGAAGATGATCGGTACGACGGCCGCCAGCCCGAGGCCGAGGTAGGTGCGCTTCTGGGCGCGCAGCTTGCGCAGCTCCCAGCGGTAGACGGTCAGCACGCGTCGCATTACTCGGTGAAGCGGAAGAAGAGCTCTTCCAGCGTCGGGGCCTGGGGGACCAGGGCGGTGATGGCGACCCCGGTGTCGACGAGCGCGACCGAGAGCGCGGCGACGGCATCCTGCTCGGCCGTGAACACGATCTCGCGGCCGCCGTCGAGGCGGGCGTCGGCGATTCCCGCCTGCGCCGCGCAGATCTCGAGCGCCCGGTCGGGGTCGGTCGTCCGCAGCCGGTAGAGGGTCGCGGTCCTGCCGCGCATGTCGGCCAGCGTCCCCTCGAACGCGATCCGGCCCCGCCGGATGATCGCCACCCGGTTGCAGACCTCCTCGACCTCGGCGAGCTGGTGGCTCGAGAGCAGCACGGTGATCCCGTCCTCGGCCAGCCGCCGGATCAGCAGGCGCATGTCGCGCATGCCGCCGGGGTCGAGACCG
>JBJMLJ010000681.1:0-8559 GCA_045805365.1 Thermoleophilaceae bacterium | reverse complement strand
CCACCGCGCAGACCGGCGCGATCGGGCTCGCCGTGCTCCTGCTGGGCGGAGCGCTCGGCCTCCTGCTGCGCCGCGGACTGCGAAGCTGAGCCCCCGGCCTCAGACCGAGCCGAGAAGCTCGGCGAGCTCCGGCGCCCAGCGCCGATACGAGAACTCCCGCTCGGCGTAGGCTCGACCGGCTGCTCCCCAGGAGCGCCTGAGATCAACGTCCTCGATGAGCAGCTCGAGTGCCTGCACCCACTCCTCCACCGAGGTCGCCAGGATGCCGCGTTCGTCGGCCACGAGCGTTCGGTTGATGCCTACAGGACTGGCGATCGCCGGCACCCCCGCCGCGAAGTACTGCAGCAGCTTGTAGCCGCACTTTCCCCTCTCCCATTCCGTGTCCCGCAGCGGCATGATCCCGATGTCGAAGCTCGCCAGGTCAGCCGTCTCCGAGGCCAGCGTCCACGGTCGGGACTCGACCCATGAGGGCCGCGCCGCCCGCTTCGCTCCGACCAGCACCAGCCTGGCTCGCAGCCGGTCACGGTTGATTCGCTCGAACGCGGGCAGCACCGCCCGCACGTAGCCGGAGGTCGAGGGAGAGCCGATCCATCCGACCGTCACCACCTCCCGCGCCTCGTGAGCGCGCGCGGGCTGTCGGTCCACATCGACGCATGACGGGACGACCTCGACCCGATTCGCGTAGCGAGCCGCCCTCCCGGCGAGGTAGGAGTTCCCCGCGATGACGAGGCGGGCGTTCCTCATATAAGCCACCGAGCGCCTCGACTCCTGCTTGATCCAGCGGTAGCGGCTGTTGGCGCTCGAGATCGACCCGAGGTAGAGCGCGTCGTCGAAGTCGTAGACATCGGGCCGCGAGCGGCGCCTCCCAGGCAGGGGCACGAGGCTGTGCAGCCGGTGTACCAGCCGGAGGTCGTATGCGCCGTCGAGATCCTCGCTCGAGCGTCGGAGAGAGCGAGCCACGGTGGCCGCCTTCCGCCACGGCGCGGCATCCGACCCGAGAACGCCGTATTCGCTGACGGTGAGCGTCGGCCGATAGTTGAGGTCCACCCCGTGCGCGGCAAGGAAGGGCGCAAACGCCGCGACGCGCACCCGCGAGCTCGGGGTGGAGATCGGATAGGCACTCTCGGCCAGGACTCGCATCGATCGAATGCTAGGTTCGCCAGGTCGAACCCGGGTCCAGACCTTCCGTCGTCTACATCTCCTACGACGGCGCTGCGGAGCCCCTCGGCCGATCGCAGGTCGTGGCATACCTCGAGCGCCTCGCCGCCGAGTTCGACATCCGTCTCGTCAGCTTCGAGAAGGATTCGAGGCCCGCGCCGGACGTGGTACACCGCCTGGCGTCGGCGGGAGTCCAGTGGGTGCCACTTCGTTACCACCGCCGCCCGCCGGTGGGAAGCACGACCTTTGACATCTCCCGCGGCGCACGCGTGCTCGGGCGCCTCCTCCGCGACCGTCCAGCCGACATCCTTCATGCCCGCAGCTATGTGCCCATGGAGATGGTCCTCCGGACCCCCAGCGCGCGTGCTAGCCGCGTGCTGTTCGACATTCGCGGCTTTTGGGCCGACGAACGCGTGGAGGGCGGCATCTGGCGGCGGGGAGGAGCTTTGTACCGCTACGCGAAGCGCCGCGAGCGCGCCTTCTTTCGCCGCGCGGATGCCGTCGTGACGCTGACGCACGCCTCGGTGCCCGTGATCGAGGAATGGACCGGCGCCGAGCGCGTTCCGATCGACGTGATCCCGACCTGCACGCAGGTAGGCCGGTTCTCGGCCTCACAACCGGGCTCCGGAGGGCCCCGAGCTGTCTGGGCTGGATCGCTGTCGACCTGGTACCGGTTCGACCTGGGAGTACGCCTTGCCCGAGTCGGGGGACTCCCGCTCGCGGTTTTCACCCGCGAGACGCAGGCAGCCCGGGCGGCCGCGCCCGACGCGGTCGACATTCGCTCTCTTCCCCAGGAGGAGATGCCCGACGCGTTGCGCGCGGGCGACATCGGCCTTTGTCTCTACAGGCCTGGCTTCTCCCGCCTGGCAACCGCTCCCACCCGGCTGGCCGAGTATCTCGCCGCGGGAATGCCCGTCGCAGTCAGCGGGGGAGTAGGAGACCTGGCCGGGATCGTCCACGCGGAGCGAGTCGGCGTCGCGCTCGAGGACGATGGCGACGAGGCGCTCGCCGAGGCCGCCGCCGAACTGAAGCGGCTGGCCGCCGACACCGAGGTCCGGGAACGTTGCCGCAGGGTCGCCGCGGCGCGCTTCGACATCTCGGCGGGGACGAGGCGCTACGCCGAGATCTACCACCGCATGATCACGATGAGGTCCGGCCGGTGATGACGTGATCGGATCGATGCTGCGCGAGCTTCTCGCGTGCCCGCGCTGCGGCGGCGATTTGAGTGACGACGCCGGAGACCTGGTCTGCTCGCGCTGCGATCGCCGCTATCCCGTGGTGAATGGCGTACCCAGCTTCACGGGCGAGCCACCGTACGCGGCCTCCTTCGGGCTCCAGTGGAACCGTTATCGCTTGGAGCAGCTCGATTCCCACAACGGCTCATCCCTGTCCGAGACGCGCTTCTTCGCCGAGACGGATTGGTCGAGGGACTGGCTCGAGGGGAAGCTCGTGCTGGATGCCGGCTGCGGCGCTGGACGCTTCGCCGAGATCGCCGCCAAGTACGGCGCGCGTGTGGTGGCCGTGGACGTCTCGAACGCCGTCCACGCCGCCAGCGCGACGCTCGAGCGCTACCCGCAGGCCGAGGTCGTGCAGGCGAGCATTACGGCGCTGCCCTTCCGCGAGGGGACGTTCGACGGCGTCTACTGCATCGGCGTGGCCCAGCACACCCCGGACCCCCAGCGTACGATCGCGGCGCTGCCGCCCATGCTGCGCCCTGGCGGCCGCCTGGCGATCACGGTGTACGAGCGCAAGCCCCAGACACGGTTCTACTCGAAGTACCTGTTGCGTCCGCTGACCCGGCGGCTGCCACCCCGCTTGACCGCGGGCCTGATACGGCTCTCCATGCCCCTCCTGTTCCCGCTGACCGAGGTGCTGTTCCGCCTGCCGAAGGTGGGCAGGATCTTCCGTTTCCTGATTCCGGTGGCGAACTGTCCCGGTGAGATGCCCCTCGGATTCCGGCAGCGCTACCGCTGGGCTCTCCTGGACACGTTCGACATGCTCTCCCCGGGATACGACCAACCGCTTCGCGAGGACGAGCTGCGCTCGGCGCTACCCGAGTACGTCACCGCGGTGCGCCGTCAGCCCAACGCCGGCCTCAACGTGGTGGCCGAGGCCGGCCGCGAAAGCGGCGGCCGTACCAGTCGATGATCCGTGTCCGCCTGTCCAAGAGCGGGCGCCTCGGCGCCGCGTGCTAGGACTGCTGCTGCGCCGGGGCCTGCGCGGCCGAGGGAACCTCGGCAGCGGCAGGAGCATGCCCCGGGGGCTCGGCACGCGGGTAGCTGAGGACGTAGCGAGGCCGCTCGAGCCGACGCTTGTCCAGCCCCGTGACCACGGCGCCCAGCGCGCGCGCTTGCGCCCGCCGGATGAGCTCGAGTGCCGAGGCCAGGTCGTCGGTTCGCGTGTGGTCCATGCGAGCGACCACCAGAACGCCGGAGACGGCCTCGAGGAGCGGCACCGCGTCGCTGACCGCGAGCAGCGGGGGCACGTCCAGGATCACGGCGTCTCGACCCGAGCCGAGCTCGCCCAGCAGCTCCCTCATCCGGGCCGAACCGAGCAGCTCCGACGCGTTTGGCGGCGGCTGTCCGCCTACGAGGACCTCCAGCTCGCCACGACGCTGGATCGCTTCGCCGGCCGGGACTCCGCTCGCGAGCACCTCAGCCAAGCCTGGTGTCCCCTTCAGGTCAAGGCGGCTCGCCAGCTGCGGCTCGCGGAGGTCCGCCTCGACCAGGAGCACGTTCCGGTCCGCACGAGCCATCGCCTTGGCGAGGTTCGCCGCGACGGTGGTCTTGCCGTCGCCTCTCCCCGGGCTGGTAACGAGAAGGCTTCGCAGCTCGCTCCCGGTGTTGAAGGCAATCAGCGCGTCGCGAAGCATCTCGAAGCCCACGACGACGCCGATGTCCGAGTCCCACCGCTCGTGGGTTACGTCGGGGATGGTCGCCAGCAGTGGCAGCCCGGTGGCCTGGTCGACATCCGCGATGCGCCGAATGCGCCGGTCGGACCATTCCAGAGCGACCAGAGCCACCGTCGCAAGGAGGAGGGACAGGATAAAGGCCACCGCCGTATTGCGAAGCGGCCTCGGCGAGGCCGGCCGTCCCGGGCGAGTTGCCGGCTCCGCCACCGATGCGTTCCCCGTCTGAGCGGCCCGGAGCGCGCGAAGACGACTGAGCTCGGCCGGATCTGGCCTCGGCTGGGCACTCAGCGCGTTGATGGCCGTCGTGACCTGGTTCTGGTTCGAGCGGCGGCGTGCCTCAACCAGCGCCGTCGCGAATGCGTTGGCCACCCCGGCCGCCTCCGCGGAGCTGGGAGCCGAGGCTGTGATCTTGACCAACGCGAGGTTCTGCACGACACCCACGCTGATCCTCCCGAGCAGCCGGCCCGGCGGTTCTCTGCGCCGGGTGGCAGCCAGGCTTACAACCGGGGGCGTCGTTACAGATCTCGCGGCGAGCCGAAGCTCCAACATCTGATCGGTGTCGGGCGGCACCGTCGCGTTTCGGGCGATGAGAACGCCCAGGTCTACGGGCGGCCGCTGCACCTGCACGAGGGCGGTCGATTCGTAGCGATTCTCACGCGACAGCGAGTACGCGAGAACGGCAAGCGGAAGCGGCAGGCAGAGGGCCAGGAACAGCCATTTCCTGCGCAGGAACGCTGCGAGGTAGTCAGAAGCTGCCAGTGGCTGCCCGGGAGCGGCGCTCATGAGCGGGCGAGTATAGGAGCGGGCTGCGCGATCTCCTCGCGAGACCTCGTCCTTGCCGCGCGCCGTTCGGCTCGGACGGGCCACAGCGCCGCAACCAGGCAGGCCAGGAACGCGACGACGTGTGTGCGATAGCGGAACGCGGTCCCGGCGTTCCCGGCGCTGAGTCCGTAGGCCGCGAGGAGGCCCAGGGCGATGTAGACGAGCGGCCCGGCTCTCTGCATGGCGGCGCTGGCGCCGGCCGCCGACACGAGGACGAGGCCCAGCAGCGCGAGCGAGACGGCCGTTCCGATCAGCCCCAGCCGCTGGCTGGTGTTCGCGAGCTGCCACGGGTAGGGGCGCGTCAGCACGTCAACCATGCGCCGCGGCAGGTTGACGACAACGGCCTGGCGGGAGGAGAAGTCGACCCGCTCCAGCGGAAGGTTCGACGAGTCGGTGGCATTGGCGTTCTGGGAGTACTGAAGCTGGGCCAGCCGCGCCCCCGACGTCAGATGCAGCGCGACGGGGATCGCCAGCACACCGGCCAGCAGCACCGCGACGGCCAGGCCGGGCGAGCGTCCGGCGTTGTAGCGAGTCAGCGAGGCATGAAGCACGATCGCGAATGCGGCCGCGGCGAGGAAGACGCCAACGTACTGGCGAGTGGCGTATGCAGTGGCCACCCCGATCGCCATCGGGACCAAGGCGGTGAGCCTGCCCGAGGTCCACAACCGAGCCCCACCGTAGGCCACGAGCCCCGCAGCGAGGAACATAAGCGGCTCCTTGTGGAGGATGCTGGAGAAGAAAACGCCGGCGGGCTCCAGCGCCACGATCCAGGCGGCGACACGTGCCGGCCCGGGGCCGGCCAGGTCGTAGACGGCGACCGACAGCAGCGTCAGGCCCGCGACGGCAAGGCCCACCTGCGTCATGCGCAGCGAGAGATCGGGGATGTCGCCCAGCACGCGATCCTGAAGCGACATCACCCACACGTGCAGAGCCGACTTCAGGAAGGTGATCGAACCCGGGGAGGTCAGGCTGCCCCCGGCGGCCTTCGATGCTTGGTCGAGGAAGCCGAGCTCGTCAGGGCCGCGGATCTGATGCGCGATGGACGTGAGCGACACAGCCGCCGCCGTGAGGACGCGAGCAGCAAAGGCCACCGCCATGGGGCGCCCGATCGAGAGACCCGGTCGTTTCCGCCCAAGGACCCGAACGAGCAGGACCAGCACCGCCGCCGACACGGCGGCCGTCAACAGGGTCGACTCGACGTCGTAGATGCTCTGATCCGAGCCCATGGGTCAGCCTGCGGGCCGGCGCGCCACGGGCCGGACCCTAGCTCACCGCCCGTCGCTCGTCCGGGTTTAAGGTTTCGCTGTGGAGGAAGGTCTCCCGGACTTCGTGATCGCTGGGGCGCCGAAATGCGGTACCACGGCGCTCTATTCCAGGCTCGCCGATCACCCCGCCGTGTTCATGCCCGCGGTAAAGGAACCACACTTCTTCAGCGAGGACCTGCCCGGGATCCGCGAGGTCTCGACGCTGAAGGGATATGCGTCTCTCTACGCGCATGCACCCCCCGGCACGCTCCGAGGCGATGCGTCGGCGTCCTGTCTCTTCTCCGAGGTGGCCGTCGGTCGGATCCTCGAGAGGAACCGCAGTGCTCGCTTCGTCGTGATCCTGCGTGACCCGGTCGAAGCGGCGTACGCGTTTCACTCCGAACAGCTGTTCAACCTGAGCGAAGACGTCCAGGACTTCGCCGTCGCCTGGAGCCTCCAGGAGGCTCGGAGCCGCGGCGAAGCTATCCCGTCGGGATGCCGCGAGCCACGACTTCTCCAGTACCGCAGGTTGTTCGCATACGGCGAGCAACTCGATCGCCTCTTCTCGCGGGTTCCTGAGGCACAGCGATTTGTGCTCCTGCTCGACGATCTGCGACGCGACTCGCTGGCGACCTTCCATCGCGTGGCCGAGTTCCTCGGACTGGGCGACGACGGAAAGGGCGGGTTTGCGTTGGCCAATCCCAACAAGCGGCTGCGCAGTCGACGCGCATCCCTCTGGCACAGGCGCGCCCGCTCCTTGTCCGGACCAATTTATGCGCCGGCGAAGCGAGCCGCCAACGCCCTGGGCCTTTATCCGAGCCACGTGCTTGAGCGCTGGAACGTCCGCGAGGCCGCGCGGCCACCGCTCGATCCGACCCTCCGCGGCGAGCTGAGGGAGGCCTTCGCATCGGAAGTGGCGCACACCGAGCGACTCCTCGGACGGCCGCTTGCCTGGGGTGCGGAGGATGAAGCGCCGCCGCAACGGACCGCTGCCCACAGTGGATGAGCGGATCACGGTGATGATCTACTCGCTGCAGGGCGGCGGGGCGGAGCGCATGGCGGTCGGGCTTGCCGATGCGCTCGCCGAGACCGAGCTCGTGGACCTGGTCGTTGCCCGTGCAGAGGGCGCCTTCCTCGCCGAAGTGCCTCCGGGCGTTCGCCTCGTCGATTTGCGCGCAGGCAGTGCCGGCGCCTGGCTGCGCCGCCTCGTGGGGTATCTCAGGACGACCCGACCACGGGCGCTTCTAGCCGTAATGGACACAGCCGGCGCGATCGCCGTCGCAGCCCGGGCAATTGCTCGATCCAAGGTCCGTATCGTCGTCTCCAGCCACAACACCTTCTCCCTTCATGCGGCGCACGCGCCACGTTGGAAGGAGCGCCATCTGTTGCCGCGCGCTGTGAGCTGGCTTTATCCAAGGGCGGATGGCATCGTCGCGCTATCGGAGGGGGTCGCGCAGGACCTTGCGAAGGTCGCGCGGCTGCCGCGCTCGCGCATCACGGTCATCGCCAACCCGGTCGTCTCCGATGAGCTGGTCGCCTCAGCAGGCGCGCCCGTCGAGCATCCCTGGTTCGGTGATGGCGAGCCCCCCGTCCTGCTCGCCGCGGGCAGGCTGACTGAGCAGAAGGACTACCCCACGCTCCTCCGCGCGTTCAGCGCTGCGCGACAGAAACGGCGGCTGCGGCTTGTGATACTCGGCGAGGGCGAAGCCCGACCGGCGTTGACGAGGTTGGCCGGCGAGCTGGGTGTGGACGCCGACGTGGACATGGCGGGCTTCGTGATGAACCCATATGCCTACATGGCTCGAGCCTCGGCCTTTGTCCTGTCGTCAGCCTGGGAAGGCTTCGGCAACGTGCTCGTCGAGGCGCTCGCCTGTGGGACGCCGGTCGTATCCACCGATTGCCCGAGCGGGCCCAGCGAGATTCTCGACTCAGGCCGCTACGGACGCCTCGTTCCAGTCGGCGATCACCGCGCGCTCGCTTCCGCGATCCTCGCGACGCTGGATGATCCGGTCGACGCGACCGTGCTTCGGGCCAGGGCATCGAGCTTCCGGATGGACGGGATCATCGACCGGTACCGGATGGTGCTCGGCCTGTGAGTCCGAGGCTCGGCGTCGCCGTGGCGGCATGACGCGCGAGCGCGGCAACGGCCGGCAGCCGGACGTCGCCCTCCTGCTTCCATCGCTCGACGGCGGCGGACTCGAGCGCGTGACGCTCAACCTTGCGGAAGGCCTGGTCGGAGAAGGACTACGGGTGGACCTGGTCGTAGCGTGGCCGCATGGGGCGTACGCGGGCCGCGTGCCGAAAGGGGTGCGCACGGTTCACCTCGGAGCTCCCCGAATGCTCCGCGCGCTCATGCCGCTCCGCGCTTATCTCCGTCGAGAGCGCCCGCGAGCGTTGCTCACGGGCCTGGACTACGCGAACGTG
>JBJMLJ010000680.1:0-2183 GCA_045805365.1 Thermoleophilaceae bacterium | reverse complement strand
GATCCCGCGCTGCCTGATGCTCACGCACATCCACCTCGACCACGCCGGAGCGAGCGGGGTCCTCTGCGAGCGCTTCCCGGAGCTCGTCGTCTACGTCCACGAGAGCGGCGCGCCGCACCTGGCGGACCCGACCAAGCTGCTGGAGAGCGCCACGCGCCTTTACGGCGACGACATGGAGCGGCTCTGGGGCGAGGTCGCGCCGGTTCCCGAGGACCGAATCCGGCCGCTGAGCGGCGGCGAGGAGGTCGAGGGCTTCAAGGTCGCCTATACGCCCGGCCACGCCTCGCACCACGTCTCCTACCTCCACGTGGACACCGGCGACGTCTACTGCGGCGACACGGCCGGCGTCCGGATTCCGCCCCACGAGCACACCGTCGCGCCGACGCCACCGCCCGACATCGACGTCGAGGCCTGGCTCGACTCACTGCACACGATCGCGCGCTGGAACCCGATCGCGCTCTGCCTGACCCACTTCGGCCGTGTCACCGGCGTAGAGGACCAGATGCATCGCGTCCGCACGTCGCTCGTCGAGCACGCCGACATGGCGCGCCGGGGCGGGGAGGAGGACTTCGTCCGAGCCATGGATCGCGAGATCCGGGACGCGACCGACGCCGAGGCGGCCGAGCGCTTCGTCCAGGCGGTTCCCCCCGAGCAGGCCTTCCAGGGCCTCGAGCGCTACTGGCGCAAGCGGGCCGAGGCCGCGGTGCCGTCGTGAGCTCGACCATCGAAGCTCCGAAGACCCGCGATCCCGGGAGCGGGACCGGGGGCGAGTGGCGCGTGATCGTCCTGAACGACGACCACAACACGTTCGACGGCGTGGCCCGGGCCCTCTCGGAGACGCTGCCGGGCGTCAGCTACGACCACGGCATGTCGCTGGCCAACAAGATCCACAACTCCGGCCAGGCGATCGTCTGGACCGGCGCCCGCGAGCCGGCGGAGCTCTACTGGGAGCAGCTCCGCGGCTTCGGCCTGACTATGGCTCCGCTCGAGCGGGGCTGAGCGCGGCGCCGCTGCCCACGACCTCCCAGTAAGTCGGCAGCAGCGGCACCTGGTAGCAGCCCGCCAGCTCCGTGCGCGCCTCGGCGACTGTCTTCGAGTACCAGTAGCGCTCGAAGTCCTCCTTCGCGGGGAAGGTCGCGTGCTGGACGAAGTCGAGCCGTCCGTCGAGGTTGCGGTAGAAGGACCACGACGTCGCGCCATAGTCCACGGCCGCCTCCGCCACCGGCAACCAGCCCTCGGCGAACTTGTCGCCCCGGAACGGGTTGATCGGCCAGCGGATCTCGACCATGACGGCCATCAGGCCCCGACCTCGGCGCGGATCGCGCCCGGACCCTCCTCCGTCTTGCCCTGGCCCCCCTCCTCGGCGCCGACCAGGATCGCGATCTTGCCCAGGTGCTTGTTCTCACGCATGAGCTGGTGCGCCTCGGGCACGCCCTCGAAGCCCATCGTCTGCCACAGCACCGGGCGGACCCTGCCCTGCTCGATCAGCTCGTTCGCCTTCAGGCACTCGTAGGCGTTGGCGAAGTGCGAGCCGATGATCTGCTTCTGGCGCATCCACAGGTAGCGGACGTCGAAGTCGAGGTTGTAGCCCGTCGTGCCCGCGCAGATGACGACCTTGCCGAACGGCTTGACGACGAAGACAGAGGTCGGGAAGGTCGCCTTGCCGACGTGCTCGAACACGATGTCGGGCTGGTCGCCGAGGATCTCCTTGACCCGCTTCTGGAACGCGCGCGAGACCTTGAAGCGCTCCTTCTCCTCCTCCGGCGTCTCCTTGCCGGTCCGCATCATCCCCGCGAACTCGCCCCTGTCGATGTAGTCGACGGCGCCGAGCTGCTTGACCAGCTCGCCCTTCTCGGGTGAGGAGACCACGCCGACGGCCTCGGCGCCCGTGATCGCGCCGAGCTGGGTCGCGAACACGCCGAGGCCGCCGGCGGCGCCCCAGATGAGCACCTTGTGACCGGCCTGCATCTCGCACTGGTCGATCAGCATGCGGTAGGCGGTGAAGTAGACGAGGCCGTAGGAGGCCGCCTCCTCCCAGCTCAGATTGTGCGGCTTCGGCAGCAGCTGCTGCGCCTGCACCTTGGTGAACTGCGCGAACGAGCCCCAGGTGGTCTCGTAGCCCCAGATCATCTGGCTCGGGGCCGCCAGCGGGTCGAGCCCGTGCACCTCGTAGTCCTCGTAGG
>JBJMLJ010000679.1:0-4176 GCA_045805365.1 Thermoleophilaceae bacterium | reverse complement strand
TCTTGACCTTCACGCGCGGGCCCCCAAGGGCCAGAAGAACACCATCGCCCCGCTCGTCTCCTCGCTCGCGCGGATCGGCAGCGCGCTCGCCTCGATCGCGTGCTCGGCGCCCTTCATCGAGCGGATCGTGAAGTGCGAGTGGGCGGGTCGGCCCTGCCGCAGCGCGACCGTGAGCGGGAGCTCCTCGAACGGCACCGGCTCGCCGCTGTCGTCGAAGGGCCCGAACGCGGTTCCCCATTCCTCCGGACCCATCTGGCCGGCGTCCTCGAAGCTCACGCCCAGCAGCACGGCGGCGGACTCGTTGTAGAAGACGAGAACGCCGTCCTCGTCGACGAGGAAGCCGGGGGTCGACAGGCTCGAGAGGAAGTTGCGGGCAAGGATCAACTCGAGCGGTCGCTGCCCGTTCGCCATATGTCAACGATATCCGGCCGCCTGGCCGGTCTAGGTGCGGCAGGTCACGCTCGTGTGGTCGAGGAGATCAGCTGAGACCGAATCGAGACCGAAGTGAGACTGACCGCGAGCGCCCCCGCTCCTACGCTCAGCAGCGGGAAGGACTCGACCCGGAGAAAGAGAGGACTCGCGTGGGATTCATGGACCGCATGAAGCAGGCGCAGGACGCAATGAAGACGGCGGGCAGCCCTGAGATGCAGCAGGCCCAGCAGCAGGCGATGGGCGGCGGCGGCATGAACATGCAGCAGGGCCTTCAGGATCGGAGCGCGATCGAGGCGCAGGCCGCCGAGTTCAAGCGGATCTCCGCGACCGGCCAGCCGGCCAAGGCGCTGATCAAGAGCGTCAACCAGACCGCCGATCCCCCCGTCGCGGGGCTGCCGACCTGGCAGATCGACGTAGAGGTTCGGATCGAGGGCCAGGAGCCCTACGAGGTGGCCCACAAGGAGACCATGGCCGAGCAGTCGGTCAGGGGCTATCCGGTCGGTCAGGAGTGGGACTGCAAGGTCGACCCGGCGGACCCCCAGAAGGTCTCACTCTGGAACTTCTGAGTGGACTCGGACGCCGGCTACTGGGTCAAGTGGACCATCGGCTTCGTGCTGATGCTGGCGTCGGTTGCGCTGCTGGTCGGCTGCATCGTCAAGCTGGCCAGCATCGGGACCTGCGCCAGCGGCGGGCCGTACGTGTCAGCCAGGCCGTGCCCGAAGCACACCGAGTACTGGATCTTCGGGATCTTCGGGGCGGTCTTCCTGTTCATCGCGGGGCTGTGGGTGTTCGCCTCGCGCGGCGGCCGGGGCGTCAAGCCGGGCCTCGCCACGACCCAGACCGAGCGTGCGCCCGACTGGGCGTCGCTCGGCGGCGGGAACAGGGGCGAGGGGAACCCGGGCATGAGGTTCGTGGCCACGATCCCGCAGGGCCCGGCGGGGGTGGCCGCGACGCCGCCCGCGGCGGCGCCGACGCCATCCCCCTCACCGGCGCCGCAGGGAAACGATCGCATCGCCCGGCTCGAGAGGCTGCAGAAGCTGCGCGAGGAGGGCGCGCTGACCGAGTCGGAGTTCGAAGTGGAGAAAGCGAAGATCCTCTCGGGATTCTGAGCGGATCAAGGAGGTAGTGGGAAGCATGGGCATGTTCAAGCAGATGAAGCAGGGCTTCGACGTGATCCGCTCGGATGAGCTCAAGGAGCTCAAGAAGAAGGCGGACGCGCAGCCCAAGACGAACCCGATCGACGGGCTTCGCATGGCCAACCAGGCGATGGACCAGGCCGCCGACATGCAGCAGAACATGGGCGGCTTCATGAACATGGGCGAGATCTACTCGACCGGGGTCGCGGGCAACGCGACGATCGACGCGATCCGCGAGACCGGCCAGGAGCTCAACGGCGCCCCGGTCGTCGATCTCGACCTGACGGTGAACCTGCCGGGTCGCGAGCCGTACACGACCACGCATCGGCAGGCCATCGCGCACGCGGCCCTGCCGAACTTCCAGCCCGGCAAGATGCAGCCGGTGAGGGTCGACCAGAACGACCCGAACCAGCTGATGTTCGGCTAAGGGGGTCGCGTCATGTCAATGCGAACGCTCAAGCCCATCGGCTGGGCGCTGATCGTCCTCGGCGTCCTCATGGTCATCGGCGGGATCGCCGGTGGCGCGGCGGTGTCGGAGGCTCGGGCCGGGCTCCTGCTCGGCGGCATCATCGGCGGTGCCAGCTGCATAGGCGGCGGCTGGCTGATGATCTGGCTCGGAGCCGGCTGGGACGAGCCGGCCAAGACGGCCGACGACGTCTACAAGTTCGGCCGCCCGGCGAACGCCCAGGTGGTGTCGGCCGGTGAGGCCCAGACCGGGGCCGACGGCGTGGCCACGGTCAAGCTCCAGCTCGTCATCTCGCCGCTCAACGAGAGCGACATCAAGGCGACCCAGACGGTCGCCATCAAGCCCGGGCGCTACCTGACGCCGGGTGAAGTCGTCACGGTCAAGTTCGACCCGAACGACCGCAAGCGCTTCGTGCTCCTGGACGACAACTACCCGGTCAAGGACCAGTTCGGCAATGTCGGCAAGTTCGTGCCGGGGGCGCCCGCGCCCGCCTAGCATGAACCGCTTCCGCGACCTCGCCCGCTCTCCGGACGCCGAGCCGTCCGGAGAGCGGATCGAGGGCGGAATCGAGGGCCGGGCGACGATCGAGGCGGTCGTCGACACCGGCACGAGGAGCGAGTCCAATCCCGAGATCGAGCTCGAGATGACCATCGAGCTTCCGGGCCGCGAGCCCTACAAGGTGGGGCACCGCAAGGTCGTCTCGCAGCTCGTGCTGCACCGGCTGCAACCCGGCCGCGCCGTCCCGGTGCTGGTCGATCCGCGGGACCTCACCCGGGTCGAGATCGGCTAGGTGCGGGACCTCCCGCACGTGGGGCTCTACCGCCGCGCGACGGCGGCGGCGTTCGTGCTGGCGCCCGCGCTCTTCCTGGCCGACAACCTGCTCCACCCGAAGGAGCTCGCGCGCGGCAACGAGTCGCGGCAGCTCGCGCACACCGCGGACGCCTACACCCGCTGGCAGCTGGCCCACGCGCTCGGCTTCTGCGCGATCGTGGTCTTCGCGGCGGCCGTGCTCGGCCTCGCCTTCCTCGTGCGGAGACGGGAGCCCGGCCTCGGCCTCCTCGGTGGCGCGCTCGCGGTAGCCGGCCTGATCGGCCTCGGCGCGGTGATCACGATCGACGGCTTCACCTGGGGCGTCCTGGGCGAGGTCTCGACGAAGGGTCCCGCCGCCCACGCCGGCGCGGTCATCGCCCTGCACGACGTCCAGCACTCGAACTGGTCCTTCCTCTACTACCTCACACCGCTCGGCTTCATCGTCGGGATGGTGCTGCTGGCCGTCGGAGCGGTCCGCCAGGGCGCCATCCCTACCTGGGCAGGCGGTCTCCTGATCCTCGCCGTCCTGCTGACGGGCACCGAGACGACGATCGTCTCGAACGCCTACTTCATCGTGGGGGCGGCGGTGCTGCTGGCGGGTGGGGCGGCGACGGCGCTGGCGATCGCCCGGATGAGCGACGAGCAGTTCGCCGCGGGCGGCGGAGCCGGCTCCTAGCGGCTGTAGTCCCGCTCCTCGTCCAGCTCGACGCGGCCGCCTATCTCGACCCGGTCGCCGAGGGGGCGGGCTCTGATCCGCGAGCCGCGGCCCTGGTGGATGTCGATCGGCCGGCCCAGGCGGGCGCAGAGCATGACCGCGGCGGCCCCGGTCGCCTCGTCCTCGGGGATGCCGTAGCGCTCGACGAAGACGCGGGCGCGCACGGTTCCGGCCTCCTCGTCGGCCCAGGCCCAGGCCTCGATCGCGTCGTGGCCGCCCGGCGGTCCCTCGAGCGCCTCGACCTCGGCGGGGGAGCGCAGCTGCTCCTCGTCGAACTCGGGGCCCCAGCCGGGGCGAGCGGTCACGAAGGTCGCGTCGCCGTCGTACCGGACGCCGACCTCGCCGGCCGGCGGGCGGAGCAGCTCCACGGGCGCGTGCTCGCGGGCGAGGAGCCAGGCCGTCCCGACCGTGGGATGACCGGCGAAGCCGAGCTCGGCGAGGGGCGTGAAGATCCGGATCTCGCCCCGCTCGGGATCGTCGACGAAGACCGTCTCGCTGAGGCCGAGATCGGCGGCGATCGCCTGGCGCTCGCCCGGCTCGGGCACCTCCGAGCCGTCGAGGAAGACGGCGAGCGGGTTGCCGCCGCTGCCGTCGTCGGCGCAGAAGACACGGAGGAG
>JBJMLJ010000678.1:0-17213 GCA_045805365.1 Thermoleophilaceae bacterium | reverse complement strand
CGCGAGCCCCAACCCAAGCGCCACCGCCGAAAGGAGCCCTCCGCCGACCAACTGCAAGAGGTCGGCCATCACGCCAAGAACAGCCGCCGGAAGCAGCGCGGCAACGGGATAGCGCCGAACGATCGCGAACGCCTCGCCGAAGACGGGACTCAACTCGGGTTGCATCGATCCGGCAGCCTGCCGAAAACTGGGCTATCGCAGCTGACTCGCTCGGGCAGGACGACGGGGTGCGCCAGAAGCTTGGCGACCGGATCGAGGGCGCCCTGGAACAGCGGGCGGACCTCGAGGGCCAGCTGGCGCGTGGCGAGGCGACGCAGCCGACACGCCATCGTCTCGTCCGCACCGTCGGCTGGCTGGCCTTGACGGCAGTCTCGCTCTACCTCGTGGCGTCTACTTTGCTCGAGACGCTGGGCTCGTTGGCCATCAGACCGACAGGGTGACGGGAAACGTGGCGACCCACACGGCGGTGCCGAGGAAGACCACCCAGCCCAGTGCCAGGAGGACCTCCTGCTTGCCGAGCGAGCGGAGCTTGGTGGACATGCCCGCGAAGAAGAGCGCGACGGCGAACAGGACGAGGGCCAGCACGTAGTCGCCGGCGCGCTCGTTCGCCTTGCCGGCCGCGTTCGCGTGCACACCGGCGGCGGTATTCAGGCGCTCGCTCCGCACTGCCTCAGCAACGCGGTACTGCCTCATCGCGAAGGGCGTGAGCGGCGCGCCCGGGTTGGTGAGCGGGCTGGTCGAGATCCAGGCGGCGAAGGCGGGCCGGAACTCCTTGCGAAAGCGCCGGCGGTAGAACCGGGCGAGCTTCCCCTTCCCGGCAGCGTCCGCGTCGACCCACTGGGTGAAGGTGGCGATGTCGATCTGGGTGAGCTGCCCCGCCCTCGTCGAGGCCTGGGACGACTCGACGTGCGCCGCCGTCGCCTTGGTGGAGTCCGCCGCCTGCTCGCCGCGCCAGCGCTGCGACTGGTACGTGGTCCACGCGGTGGCTACCGCCGCGACCGCGAGCAGTACGGTGCAGAGGAACTCGACCCGCTGCTGTCGCCTTTCGTCCGCGTCCATGGACGCCCGCTACGAGAACACGTTCACGGCTCTCGCGATCACGAGCCCGAAGACCATCAGCGAGATCAGGGACTGGAGCGCCATGATCAGCTTCGCCCAGAGAACCATTGGCATCACGTCGGTCGGGCTGAACGCCATGCTGGTGGTCAGACCGAGGAGGAAGTAGTCGGGGTACTGCGGCCGCCAGCCCGGCGGCGCGAGCTCGGGGCTCATCTGCTGCGAGAAAGCGAAGTCGGGGTACTCGCGCTCCCCGCGGTAACGGGCCAGGGGCCCGCCGCTGTCGAACAGCCAGTAGAGCAGCCCGAACACGAGACAGTTGCCGAGCCAGATCAGGACGCCGGAGGTGAGGAGCGAGTCCGCCGATTCGGTCACCTTTGCTCCCCTGATCAGATCGGTGATGAGGACCGTGGTCGACAACACCGCAACGACTGTGAGCGAGAGGACGAGTCCGATGGCGAGCTTTCGCAGCCACCGGGCGCGGGAGCTCAGGCGCCCGGGATCCGCTGCGATCAGGGCGAGGAACATGGCGATCTCGATTCCCGGCACGAGCCAGCGCGGGCCCAGGGACTCGTGGTGGGGCTCGAGGATGCGCAATGCGATCGTGAGGGCGATGAATGCGGATATCGCGAGCGCGATCGGCCAGCGCGGCTCGACGGACTGCTCAGTACCCGACGCCGGTCTTGACCTGCTTGCGCTCCGACTCATGAGCTCCGCCCTTCTTCTCGAGCGTCTTGCAGGCCTCCGCGACGTCCTCGGACAGCTTGTCCACCATCTCGCGGCTCAGCGTCTCCTTGACCAGGGCGCGCATCACCTTTACGTGGTCGGCGTCCGGAGGGAGCGTGTAGGCGGGCACCATCCAGCCGCGCTCGGCCGATAGCTGCCAGGCGATGTCGAACTCGTCGTAGTTCTTCTCTTCGGCCAGCTTGAACGCGACGAGGGGCAGCTGCTCCTCGTCCTCGCCGATCAGCTCGAAGTCGCCGATCGACCGGAGCTGCTCGGCAAGCGCGCGCGAGTTCTGCTGCATGATGTCCATCACGTACGTGTAGCCCTCGCGGCCGAGGCGGATCAGGTTGTAGTACTGCGCCAGCACCATCGAGGAGCCGGTGGAGAAGTTGAGAGTGAAGGTCGCATCGGTCTTGCCGAGGTAGTTCTCGTAGAAGACGAGGTCCTCGGCGAGGTCGCTCTTCTCGCGGAAGACGAGCCAGCCGATGCCGGGGTAGACGAGCCCGAACTTGTGCCCGGACACGTTGATCGAGCGAACCTGCTCGAGCCGGAAGTCCCACTCCGAGTGCGGGTAGAGGAAGGGCCAGACGAAGCCGCCGCTGGCGGCGTCGATATGCAGCGGGACGTATAGCCCCTTGTCCTTGTCGAGGCCCACGAGCAGGTCGTTGATGCCGGTGATGTCGTCCATGTGGCCGGTGAACGTCGTGCCCAGCACGGCCGCGACCCCGATGGTGTTCTCGTCGACGTGCGGCTCCACGTCCTCGGGGCCGATCGTGAACTTGTGCTCCTTCAGCGGAACGATCCGCGGCTCGACGTCGAAGTAGCGGCAGAACTTCTCCCAGACAACGTGAACGTCGCCGCCGAACACGAGGTTCGGCCGGTCGACGGGCTTGCCCGCCGCCTCGCGCCGCTGCCGCCACTTCCACTTGAGCGACAGGGCGCCCAGCATGATCGCCTCGGACGAGCCCTGCGTCCTGGCGCCGGTCGTTTCCCCGGGAGCGTTGAAGAGGTTGGCCAGCATGCGGATGCAGCGCTGCTCGATCTCGGCGGTCTGCGGATACTCGGCGTGGTCGATGAAGTTGCGGTGGAGGTTCTCCGCGATGATCCGCTGCGCCTCGGGCTCCATCCACGTGGTCACGAAGGTGGCCAGGTTGTGCTGCGGCTCGCCGTCCAGGAACAGCTCCTGGCCGATCAGCCGCATCGCATTCACGGATGCCATGCCGACATCGGGGAACTCGTTGTCCGGTGCCTCGTTGACGAGGTAGCGGTTGCCGTAGCGCGCGGCGACGGCCTCGTCGATCTCGGCTGCGTTCGCCATGCTGCGATCTAATCGCACGAGAGGGTCCCGCGCCTCATGCGAAACGGGTGAGATCGGGTGCTCCGTATAGGCTGGGGCAATGACCGGCAAGGCGGATTTCACCCCGGAGGAGTGGGAGCTAGTCCTGGAGGGCCCGCCCCTAGCGGGCACGATCGTCGTCCTGGCGGAGCGCGGGGGGACGTTCCGCGAGAGCTTCTCGATGGCCAAGGCCTACACGGAGGCGCGGAAGCAGCACGGCGAGAGCGAGCTGCTCGACGAGGTGGTCTCGACCAAGCCGAAGGTCGACCGCAGCCGGCACAGCAACTTCGAGGAGCTGAAGGAGCACGGGCTGGGGCAGCTGCGTGAGGCCGTGGCCACGCTTGAGAGCAAGGCAACCCCCGAGGAGGTCGAGGACTACAGGCGCTTCGTCCTCAGCCTCGTCGAGCGGGTGGCCGCCGCCCACAAGGAGGGCGGCGAGCCGGTGAGCGACGCGGAGCGCGCCGCGATCGACGAGATGGCGGCGGCGCTCGGTACACCCGCCGGGTAGCCAAGAACCTCATCCGATTCGGAGGATGCGCCCGCGGCGCGGGTGGCCTGTAATCAGCGCCGGTGGCGGCCGGAAACAGCGACCGGGCGCACGTCAGCGCCGACGAGTTCAGCGACCTGTTCGGGGCGCTGAGCACCTGGGGGCGCTGGGGCGAGGGTGATCAGCGCGGGGCGCTGCACTACGACGGCCACACTCATATCGACGCCTTCTGTCACGTGTCATACGACGGGTCCCTCTACAACGGCCAGCCTCCGGATGCCGTGACGGCGGAGGGGGCCGGCGTCGACGCGATCGACGTGCTCAAGGACGGCCTGGTGGGACGCGGCGTGCTCCTCGACGTTCCCCGGCTCCGCGGCGTGCCCTGGCTCGAGCCGGGCGAGCACGTCTTCCGCGACGAGCTCGAGGCGGCGGAGCGGGAGCAGCGTGTCACCGTGGGGGAGGGCGACATCCTCATGGTTCGCACCGGTCACACGCGGCGCCTTCAGGAGCTCGGGCCATGGGACACGACCACGGCAAAGGCGGGCCTTCATCCCACCGTGATGCCGTTCGTCGCCCAGCGGGGCGTCTCCGCCCTGGGGTCGGACGGGAACAGCGACACGGCCCCCAGCAGCACTGAGGGCGTCTCGTTCCCGATCCACGTGCTGGCACTCAACGCGATGGGGGTCCACCTGCTCGACTACCTGCAGTTCGAGGACCTCGTCGGGCACTGCGAGGCGGCCGGGCGCTGGGAGTTCCTGTTCGCCGCCGCCCCCCTGCGAATCGTCCGCGGTACGGGATCGCCGCTCAACCCGATCGCCGTCCTCTGATGCTCCAGCTCAGGATCTTCGGCCCTTCCGAGTCGCTGACCGACGTGGGGCGCGGCCTCGAGGACGATGGCGGCGCGCGGAACGTCGCGCTGGCCCCCGGCGTACGCGCGGGGCACGTCCTGCTCACGGCTGAGGTTCACCCCGAGTCGGCCGACGCGGTGCTCGACGCCCTTTTGCGCGGCGGGGTGGCACAGGAGGACATCGCCCTGGCTCGGATCGAGGAGATCACGCCGATGGCCCCGGGCCGGAACGCGAGGAGCCTGATCTGGGCCGACGTGCTGGGGCAGGCTCGGGCGAACGCTCGGCCCGTCGCGCGCTTTCTTGTCTTCATGATCGTGGCCGGTGTCATCGCTGGCTATGGCGTGATCGAGGCCAACGGGATCCTGATCGTGGGCGCGATGGCGGTCAGCCCCGATCTGTTGCCGGTCGTGGCGGCCTGCGTAGGCCTGGCGAGTCGTCGCGGCCTTCTCGTCCGCCACGCACTCGTGACCCTGGTGGTCGGCCTCGGGGCGACGTGTGCAGCGGCCATCCTGCTCGCCTTCGTCCTCAATCTCCTCGATCTTCTCCCCTCCGGATTCACTGTGGGGGAGTCGGGGCTCGCGGATCTGACCACGGTCAACAACTCCACGATCGTGGTGGCGCTCGCGGCGGGTGTCGCGGGCATGCTCGCCCTCGAGACGCGCGCGAGCTCGGCGGTGGGCGTGGCCATCTCGATAACCACGATCCCGGCCGCCGCCTACCTCGGCGTGGCCGCCGGGGTCGGCGAGCCGGGCAAGGTGCCCGGCGCGGCCGCCGTCCTCGGCGTCAACGTCGCGATGCTGCTGCTTGCCGGGACGACCACGCTCCTGGTTCAGCGACGGCTCGCACGGTTAGGGGATTAGCCCCGCGCCCGGGCTTCACGACTGTCGTCGGGCCAAGTTGCCGACGAGGATGCCGATCACCGTGACGAGATAGATCTGGCCGAGCAGCATCTCGATGACGGCGATTGCGCGTCCGACCGTCGTCGCCGCCGTGAAGTCGCCGAACCCGGTTGTGGTCAGGACCGTGAAGCTGAAATACACCCGGTCACTAGACGAGCCGTCCGTCCCCTGGGCGAAGTAGGCCGCGTGGTCCACGCGGGCGACGAACCCGATCACGGCCGCGAACAGGAGCCCCACCAAGAGGTAGATGGCGAGGGCCCCGGCGACGGCCTGCACCGTGACGCCGCGCGATCGGACGAGCCGTAGCAGGCCGGTCACCAAGCTGAGGGGGATCGCCGCGTTCAGCACCGCAATCACCAGGAACGCCACGTTGTCGGGCACAACGCCGGCGGCCACACCGGCGACAACCAGCAGGGCCCCGATGCCGACCGCCGTGGCCCGGGCGTGGCGAACCTCGCTGCGCTCCCGCGACGTGGCGATCACGACGATCAGTGCGGCGCCCTGCAGCGCGACGACTACGGCGCGGGACCAGTCCCCGCCGGAGGTGAGGACCTGGAACACGACGAGGACGAACGCCAGGAGCAGGACGAGGCCGTAGCGGTAGCCCGCCTCGCGGTCGCCGGAGCGGGGCTCGGTCACGCGCCTTGCGCGGTCACCGGCGAAGGCCCCTCCGCGGCCTGCGCCTCGGGCTCGGATGCGGTCTCCGCTCCCGGCGGCGCGAACAGCAGGACGCTCGTGAGATAGGCGACGACCGCCCCGACGACGACCAGCGGGGTGGCGCCGGCGCCCGCGCTGGCCGTCAGCAGGGTGGCGAGCACGATCGCTGCGAGGGGCAGTCGCAGCACCGCGGCCACGGCGGCCGCCAAGCCCACGGCGACTGCCGGCGTGAGGGAGTACCCCGGCAGCTTGGCCGCCATCAGGCCGCCGGCGGCCCCGAGGAACAGCGACGGGAAGATCGGCCCGCCGCGGAAGCCGGCCAGGGAGATGCTGTAGGCCAGCCCCTTGAAGAGAACGAGCAGCGCCAGGGCGGAGAGCGACCAGGCCCCGGGGTTCGAGACCAAAGAACCGAGGGCGCTCTGGCCGGAGAACAGGACCTCGCCGACGCCGTGGTCGGCCGCCTCGTGGAAGGCGATCCCCAGACCGGCCACCACGAGCCCGGCGACTGGGAGGATCAGGAACGGCCGCGACGACTCGAGCGGGACGAGCCTGCGAGCGAGCTCGAAGATCACGAAAGCGACCACCGCGATGGCGATCGCGAACGGGATCGTCCAGGCGAAGTCGGCCAGGTCCGGTCTGTCGAAGGCGGGCAGCGAAAGCGCGGGCAACGCGTACGCCTTTGTGCTCAAGCCGGTCCACGATCCCATTCCGATCGAGACCAGCGACCCGATGCCGGCGGCCAGCAGGCCGGGCAGGAGCACAAGCGACAGCTTCGGCCCTCCCAGTCCAGTTGCCTCGATCAGGATCACCGCGGCGATGAGCGGCGACTCGAAGATCATCGACAGGGCGGCGAAGGTCCCGGCGGCGGCGACCACGGTCTGGAGCTGCGGCGGCGAGTCCTTGCGGATGAGCCCGAGAGTCAGGACCGCCAGGCCGCCGCCCAGGGCGATGAGAGGCGCCTCGGGGCCGAGGACGACGCCGAGGCCGATGCCGGCGAACGCCGCAAGCAGGACGCCGGGCAGCTCGATCGGCTTGGTGAAGCCGGACGCCTGGAGGCCCTTGGCGGGCAGGTGGCCCCCGATACCCGGAAGCGAGACGATCGCGAAGGCGGTCAGCCCGCCCGCCACGCCCAGAGTGAGCAGGTACCACCACATCGGCGCACCGTTGTCGTAGCCCAGGTCCTTCGGGAGATCCGTGAACACTCCCGTCTGGATCTGGTGCACCAGCTCCAGGAATCCCCACGCGGCGAAGGAGACCACCAGGCCGACGACGGCGGCCACGACGAGCAGGACCAGGAAGCGCCTGCTCCGGATGATCGACATCGGATCTGGTGAAGCGTCAGCCATACGTGATGCCCCAGCCGCCGGTAGAGGATCTTCCAGGGTCCAGACGGACCAGGGCCTCGCCGGTCCGGAAGGCGTTGGGCGGGCACGTCATGGGCTCCACCGCGAGGCTGCGACGGGCCACGTCGGGAAGCGGGTCGCCCGTGAAGAGCATCAGGTAGCGGTAGCCCTCGTCGACCCATAGGGCGACGCTGCCGCCATCGGGATCGCGGAGCTCGACGCGCGCGAGGCCGTCGTCATCCCGCTCGAGGTCGGTGAAGCAGTGGTCGAGCTTGGTGTCGCCGATTGGCCTACCACGGCGAAAGTCGAACTCCGTGCCCTCGACGGACGCGCTGCCGATGGGAATGCCGCGCTCGTCGGACCGCAGCATCGTCGCTGCGGGCGCACGCAGGAGGACGGGGTCGACGGTCGGAGTCCCGACGGCCAGGTACGGATGGGCGCCGGCCCCGTACGGACAGGTCTCCGAGCCGACGTTCTCGGCCGTCGTCTGGACCCGGAGGCCCTCCTCCGTGAGCAGGTACTCGATCACGAGGGCCAGCGAGAACGGGTAGCCGGGCTGGGGAGGGAGGACGTACCTCAGGACCGCCCGATGCGGCTCGCGCTCGGCGACGGTCCACGCGACCCAGCGGACCAGCCCGTGGATGGCGTTGCTCTCGCCCGTCTGGTTCAGGGGGAGCTGATGGCTGTGCCCCTCGAACTCGTACACGCCGTCTTCGATCCGGTTCGGCCAGGGCATCAGGACCTGCCCGCGGCCCGACGGGCTCATCTCGTCCGCCCCGTATCCGTCGAGGAGGGCGCGACCGCCCGACGAGTAGGCTCGCAGCCCGGCGCCGACCTCGGTGACGACAGCGCTCTGGTCGTCGAGCCTGAGCTCGATCTGCTCCCCGGACGGACTGCTCAACCCTCCGCCTCTTCATCTAGGACGCTCCGCTGACTGAGCGTGTACAGGAGGCCCAGTGACGGCAGCACCACGACGACCGCAACCCCGAAGACGATGAGCACCGCGGTAAGGGTCTCGCTTGGGGCCGCGCCGTCCGCGATCTTGAGCGTCTTCGGAAGCAGGTAGGGGTACTGCGCGGCGCCCCAGCCCCAGATCACGGCGACCACGGCGCCGACTGCGAGAGGCCGCACGCCGCGCCTCGCCCCACGCCAGAGCAGCACCAGGGCCCCCAGGCCGAACGCCGCCGAGGCCAGCACCAGCGGCAGGCCCTCGCTGGTGAGGCCGTCATACATGTAGCGGGCATCCGCGCGCAGGACGAAGATGCCCGCGAACGCGACGGCTCCCGCGGCGACCGCCGCGGCGAGAGCTCGATTCGCGAAATAGCGCTCGAGCTCCGGATCGCCGAAGCGGCGGGCGTCGCTCACGAGGAAGACCGCGGCGACGTAGGCGCCGGCGGCGACGAACAGGGCGCCGATCAGCAGGGAGACGGGGTTGAGCCAGCTCGTCACGGCGTCGCCCTGCGCATTTCCGGTAGGCACGCGCCCGGACGCGATGCCGCCGACGACCGTGCCCATGAAGAAGGGCGTGAGCACCGACGAGATCGCGAACGCAGCCTCGGCGAGCCGGCGTTGCGTGGGCCCGGTCACGACCTTCTGGAAGGCGAAGCCAGAGCCACGCAAGACGATCCCCAGTGCGGCCAGGCAGAGCGGGATGAACAGCGTCGACATGATCGCGGCGAACGCGCCCGAGAAGGCCGTCCACAGGACCACCAGCACGAAGATCAGCCAGACGTGGTTCGCCTCCCAGACCGGCCCGATCGCCCAGGAGATCAGCTCGCGCGGGCGCTTGCCCCGCTCGCCGCCGCCCGCGACGAGCGCCCAGAAGCCGGCCCCGAAGTCGGCGCCGCCGAAGACCGCGTACATGGTCGCCCCGAGCCAGAGGACGGCCGCCACGGCGTCCGCTTCGCTCAAGACGGCTCCTCGGATCTCGGAGCGGGGCTCGGCCCGTAGGGCACGTCGGCGTCGCCGATCTCAGCCGTCCGCCAGCGCCGCGCCATTGCGCGCAGGATCAGCACCGTGATGATCCCGAGCGCCGTGTAAAGGAGAACGACGATGGCGAGGCTGACCCCGACGCCGCTCGCGCCCGTGACCGCGTCCTTCGTCCGCATGGTGTTGTAGACGACCCAGGGCTGGCGGCCCACCTCGGTCACGATCCAGCCGCACTCGAGCGCGACGATTGCCGACAGGCCCGACACCGCCGTGACGCGCAGGAACCAGGGCGACTTCGGGATGTCGCGTTTTCGGAGCCAGCTCAGGCCGAGCCAGAGCCCCAATCCGATCAGCAGGGTGCAGATTCCGACCATCGTGTCGAAGGCCCAGTGGAGCATCGTGTTGGCGGGCGGGCGGTCATCCGACGGCACCGAGTCCAGCCCGGTGACCTTCGTGCTGGTGCTCCAGCCGACCAGGAACGAGTCGAAGCCGGGTATGCCGATGCCGCCCTTGATTCCGTTCGATGTGCAGCGGCCGTAGATGTACTCGGTCACGTCGGTCGAGGTCTTCTGCACGCACTCCATGGCGGCGAACTTGACCGGCTGATCGTCGGCGATCGAGCGCGCGGCGGTGTCGCCGACGCCGAACTGGATCGGGGTGGCGATGCAGGCGACCGTGAGCGGGATCAGCAACCCGAGACGGTGATGGCGGTCCCGTCGCCCCCTGAGCATCCCGACCGCGTACACCGACGCGACGAGGAAGCCCGTTACGAGGTAGGCGGCGAGGATCATGTGCGGGACCTCGTAGCCGGTCGCATGGTTGAAGATCGCGTCCAGCGGGTCCACGTTCGTGACTGTGCCGTCGGAGGCGATTTTGAAGCCGTCCGGCTGGTTCATCCACGAGTTGACCGCCACCACCGAGAAGGCGCCGCCGAGCCCGGCGATCACGATCGGTACCCCGGTCCAGAAGTGCGCCCAGCCGGACAGGCGCTTCCAGCCGAAGATGTAGATGGCGATGAAGATGGCCTCGGTGAAGAAGAAGAGGCCCTCGATCGCGAACGCGGTTCCGAACACCTCGCCGAACTTGCCCGTGAACTCGGGCCAGAGCAGCCCGAACTCGAACGACAGCACGGTGCCGGTGACCGCGCCGACCGCGAAGGTCACTGCCGCGACCTTCGACCAGCGCTGCGCCAGCCCGAGCGCCACGGGGTCGTCACGGCGCAGCCCGATGTAGTTGGCGATCAGCATCAGCGCCGGGAAGGCGACGCCGAGGCTGGCCAGGATGATGTGAAAGCCGAGCGTCAGAGCCATCTGGCTCCGCGCGGCTTCGAGGTCTGCAGCTAGTGGGAGGGCGTGGGCTCCCACCGAGGGCCTTCGGCCGCCTCCGGTAGCCGCTCGACGCTCGCGAGCTCGCCCTCGATCAAGGCGCTCTGGCGCTCACCGAAGCGGACCCCGATCCACTTGATGAGCACCTCGAGCCGCCGGCCCGGCGCGCCGCCGAGATAGAAGAGGTGCACGCCGAGGTAGGTCAGGAAGGCCGGCAGACCGGAAAGCTTGAGCCCCCGGATCTCGCATACGGCCTTTCCCCTGCCGACGACCGCGAGCGCGCCCTTGTCGAGATAGCGGAAGGGCGTGGACGCTCCGGCCTGGCCCCTCTTGATGGCCTTGGCCACATGCCGCGCCTGCTGGATGGCCACTGTGGCCAGCCCCGGAAGCGGCTTGCCGTCAGGTCCCTCAAGGCACGCCACGTCGCCGATCACCGATACCTCGGGATGCCCCGGCAGCGCCAGGTCGGGGTTGATCTCGATGCGCCCGGCCCTGTCGGTGCTCGCCCCAGTGGCCCGGGCGACCGCGGCCGTGAAGCCGACTGCGTGCACGCCGGCCGCCCAGATGACCGTTCTGGTGTCGATCCGCTCGCTGGCTCCAGCCACCTCGATCGTCACGCCACGCGCGTCGATGGCGGTGGCGCGCGCGCCCTCACGGACGGTCACGCCGAGCTTCGCCAGGTAGCCGGCGGTCTTGGCCGAGAGCTTCTCGCTGAACGCCGCGACCACGCGGTCGCCAGCGTCGAGCAGGATCACGCGGGCTTTCGCCGGATCGATGTGCTGGAAGTCACGCTTCATCGAGCTTGCGGTCTGCGCGAGCGCGCCTGCGATTTCAACTCCCGTGGGCCCGCCACCGACGACCACGAACGTCAGCCATTCGTCCCGTTCGGCCGGGTCGTCCGCGCGCTCGGCCTCCTCGAAGGCCCCGTAGAAGCGCTCACGGAGATCGACGGCGTCGGCGAGCGTCTTCAGGCCGCAGGTGACGTCCTGCCACTCGTCGCGGCCGAAATAGGACGTCTGCGAGCCGCACGCGACGATCAGGCTGTCGTAGTCGAGGCGATCGCCGCGGTCGAGGACCACCTGCCGGCGCTCGGCGTCGACGTCGGTGGCCTCGGCCATCAGCACGGTGTGGTCGGAGCGGCGGCTCGCGGAGGGGCGGATCGGCGAGGCACAGTCGCTCTCGGAGATCGCGCCCGCTGCCGTCTGGTAGAGGAGGGGCTGGAACAGGTGGTGGTTCCTGCGGTCGATCAGCGTGACGTCGACGTCGGCGTGCCGGAGCTTCTTCGCGGCGGCCAGCCCGCCGAAGCCGCCGCCGACGATCACGACCCGGCGCCTCGGGTTGCCGTTCGTCTCAGCGGGCACGTGCGGGCTCTCGCTCTTCCCGCGGCGCGCTCAGCCGCTCGAGCAGGTGGTCCCCGACCCGGAGCGCGTTGGCCATCGCCGTCAGCGCCGGGTTGACGGCCCCGATGCTCGGGAAGAAGCTCGTGTCGACCACGTAGAGGTTGTCGAGCTCGTGCGCGCGGCAGTCGGTGTTCAGTACCGACGTGGCGGGGTCGGCGCCGAAGCGGCAGGTGCCGGCCTGGTGGGCCACGCCGGCGACCGGGATCGCGGTCTTGAGGTAGGCGTGGCGGGGGACGAGGTGGTTCGGGTGCATCCCGATCTCGCCGAGCAGCGACTTGAGCTTGTGATAGAGGCGCTTCCTGGACTCCTCGTTGGTCTGCGTGTAGCTCAGCCTGATGTTGCCGTCGCCGTCGAGGGTCACCCAGTTCTCGGGCTGCGGGAGGTCCTCGGTCGAGAGCCAGAAGTCGACCGCGTGGCGGGCCATGCTCTCGAGCGTTCGCGTGGGCGCGAGCTTCGTCTCGAGCGGCTTCTCGCCCCGGTACATCTTCGCCTGCGACTTGCCGACCATCTGGATGTTGCCCAAGGGGTACTCGGAGTCGTCGCTCCCGAAGTAGAAGTCGTTGAGGCCGAGCGTCTTCTGGAAGACGGTCGGGTTCTCCTCCTTGGAGAGGGCGAGCACCGCCTGGCTGTTGTGGAAGGTGTAGTTGCGGCCGAGCTGGTCGGACCCGTTGGCCAGGCCGTTCGGATGCTTGTCCGTGGCCGAGGCGAGCAGCAGCTTTGCGCTGTTGGCCGCACCGCACGACACCACGACGATGTCCGCGGCGAGCGTCTGGTGCACACCGTCGCGCTCGATCACGACCTTCGTCACGGCGCTGCCGGCCGGATTCGTGTGCAGTGCGACCGCCGTCGTGTTGGTCAGCAGCGTCACGTTCGGGTGCTCGAGCGCCGGTCGAACCCCGAGCACCTCGGCATCGGACTTGGCGTGCACGAGGCACGGGAAGCCGTCGCAGGTTGGGCAGCGGACGCAGGCGCTGTAGGGCATGTTGCCCTCGTCGAGCATCACGCCGCAGGGGGCGTGGAAGGGGTGGTGGCCCGCCGCGGCGAGGTCGTCGGCGAGCTGCTGGATTCGGGGCTCGTGGGAGACGGCCGGGAACGGATAGGGCGCGCTCGCGGGCGGCTCGGTCGGGTCCTCTCCCCGCGCGCCGTGCACCTGGTAGAGCTGCTCGGCCTCCGTGTAGTAGGGCTCCATCTCGTCGTAGCCGATCGGCCACGCCGGCGAGACGCCGTCGTGGTGGCGGAGCTCGCCGAAGTCCTCCGCCCGCAGGCGGTAGAGCGCTGCGCCGTAGAGCTTGGTGGCGCCGCCAACGAAGTAGTGCACCTGTGGCTGGAACGCCTTTGCCGTCTCCGCGTCGTACCAGGTGTCCGGCGAGATGTAGCGGTTGTCGACGAACACGTCGCCCGCGTCCCAGTTCTGAGGCTCGCGCGGGAGCCAGTCGCCGCGCTCGAGGAGCAGGATGCGCTTGCCGGAGGGAGCCAGGTGCCTCACGAGCGTGCCGCCGCCCGCGCCGCTGCCGATCACGATCACGTCGTAGTCGCTCATGACTCGAGCTCCTCCAGCCGCTCGGCGAGGATGATCCTCGCGGCGGCCTCGATCAGCGCGAGGTGGGAGAAGGCCTGGGGGAAGTTCCCGAGGTGCCGGCCCGTCTCCGAGTCGAACTCCTCCGCGTACAGCCCGAGCGGCGAGGCCTCGCGCAGGAGGCGCTCCATGAGGTCACGGGCCGGTTGCAGCTCGCCGATCGCCGCCAGCGCCGAGACGAGCCAGAACGAGCAGATGAGAAAGGTTCCCTCCTTGCCCGCCAGGCCGTCGTCGGTCTCGGTCGTGACATATCGGAGGACGTAGCCGTGCTCGGTGAGGTCGTCCGCGATGGCCATCACCGACTTCCGCAGACGCTCGTCGTCACCGGGCAGGAAGCCGAACATCGCCGCCAGCAGGGTCGACGCATCGAGTGCGTCGGTGTCGTAGTGCTGGCGCAGCACGCCGTCCCTGAGGCCGTGCTCGAGGATGTCTTCCTTGATCTCCTCGGCGGTCGCCCCCCAGGCGGCCTTCAGCTCGGGATCGCCGCGGATCTCAGCGAGCTTGGCGGCGCGGTCGAGCGCGACCCAGCACATCAGCTTGGACGACACGTAGTGCTGGGGCGCTCCGCGCGCCTCCCAGATGCCCTGGTCCGGCTGCCTCCAGACCTCGGTCGCGCACTTCGCCTGCGACTGGACGATCGGCCACAGCCGGCGTGGCAGGCGTTCGCTGCGGCGGGTGTGGAGCAGGATCGAGTCGAGCACGGCGCCGAAGACGTCGTTCTGCTTCTGGTCGAATGCCCCGTTGCCGATGCGCACGGGGCGCGCGCCCGCGTAGCCGGAGAGGTCGTCGCGCGTCGACTCCGTCAGGTCGCGGCGGCCGTCGATGCCGTACATGATCTGGAGCGCGCCGTCATTGTTCGGCTCGATGTCGGCGACGAACTGCATGAACTCGTCGGCCTCCCAGTCGAGCTCGAGCCAGTGCAGGGCCGTGAGCGTGAACGTCGAGTCGCGCATCCAGGTGTAGCGGTAGTCCCAGTTGCGCTCGCCACCGGGCGTCTCCGGCAGCGAGGTCGTGAGCGCGGCCACGGTCGCCCCGGTGGGCATGTAGGTGAGCCCCTTGATCGCCAGCGCCGAGCGCTGGATCGGGTGACGCCAACGGTGGTCGATGTTCCGGGACCGTCCCAGCCAGGAGCGCCAGAACCGGGTGGTCGCCTGGAGCCGCGCCCACGCGTCGTCGACGTCCTCCGGCGAGGCGAGCCCCTCCGACCAAGAGAGCGAGCAGTAGAGCCTCTCGCCCTCCCGCAGCACGTGACGCGCTCGGACGCGGTTGCCCTCGATTCCCAGGGCCATGTCCGTCTTCAGCCTGATCGTCTGCTGCTCGGCGCCGGTGGCGTCGGCCGCGTGGCGTTCGCCGTCCACCAGCTGCCAATCGGCCGGGGTCCGCCCGTAGTCGAACGCCGGCTCGCAGATCAGCTCGACCTCCACCTCGCCCTCGATGCAGGCGACCGTTCGCAGTAACAGGTGTTCGGCGTCGTCGTCGGCGGGCGGTCGCGTGTGCGGCGTGATCTCGTCCTCGCCCCGGGTCGGGCCCATAGTCAGCGCATCGCGCACCACAGCCCAACCGCCATGGGTGTTCCAGGTCGTCGCGAGGACGTTAGTGCCGGGCTCGTAGATCCGGGCTACCGGGACGTTGACGCCGAACGGACCGAGCCGGAACGTTCCGGCCTCGCGGTCGAGCAAGGTGCCGAAGACGCTGGGCGAGTCGAAGCGCGGAACGCAGAGCCAGTCGACCGAGCCGTCAGGAGCGACGAGCGCACCCGTATGGCAGTTCGACAGGAACGCGTAGTCGGCGATCGGCGGGAAGGGCGACGGCGCGGCGGCGCTCTGCGGCTGGGGTTCACCGGCCGGCGTGCCGTCGGCCGAGCGGGGACGCTTGGGCTTGTCCTTGACGCTGCTCATCAGGCCACCCACGGACCGTGCCAGGCGCCGTGGCCGGCGAGCAAGTGGTCGCCCGCCTCCGGGCCCCACGACCCCTTCTCGTAGTCGTGGACCGGCGGTGGAGAGTCGAGCAGCGGCTGCAGCACACGCCAGGTCTCCTCGACGCTGTCCTGCCTCGTGAAGCGCGTGCTCTCGCCCTGCATCGCGGCGTGCAGCAGCACCTCGTAGGGCGCCGGAATGTCACGGCCCTCCTGGCCGAAGTCTCGGTCCAGCTGGATCTGCTCGGGCTCCCGCGAGTCCCCGCACTGGGCGTCGAGCAACACCCTGACGCCCGTGCTGGGGTCGAGCCGGACGACCAGCTGGTTCGCCTCCGGACGCCGAGCCCAGCCGGCGAAGCCGAGCCGCGGCGGGTGCTTGAAGACGAGCCGCAGCTCGGTTTGCGTGACGGGCAGGCACTTCCCGGTGCGGAGGAAGAAGGGCACGCCCGACCAGCGCCAGTTGTCGATCTCGAGGTGCAACGCCGCGTAGGTCTCGGTGGCGGAGTCGTCGGCGACCCCGTCGATTGCGCGGTAGCCGTCGTACTGCCCCCGCACGTAGTGGCCGGGATCGGCCGCAGGCATGGCCTTGAAGACCGAGGCGATGGCGTCCTTCAAGGTCGCCGGATCGCCACCCGCCGGCGGCTCCATCGCGGCGGCGGCCACCACCTGCATCATGTGGTTGACGACCACGTCGCGAAGCGCACCAACGGGGTCGTAGAAGTGGCCGCGGTCCTCGACCCCGAAGTCCTCCGCCATCGTGATCTGCACGGAGGAGACGTAGTTGCGGTTCCAGACCGGCTCGAGCATGGTGTTGGCGAACCGCAGGTAGAGCGTCTCGACCAGACCCATCTTTCCCAGGAAGTGGTCGATCCGGTAGAGCTGAGACTCGTCGATGTACTGGTGGACCTCGTCGTTCAACTCGCGGGCGGAGGTGAGGTCGTGGCCGAACGGCTTCTCGACGACGACGCGCGCGCCCTCGGTTAGGCCCGCCTTGGCGAGCCCCTCGATCACCGTGCCGAACAGGAAGGGCGGGATCTCGAGGTAGAAGACCGGGCTGTGGGCGCCCTTGATGGCCGTCGCCACGCGCTCGTAGGTGGCCGCCTCGCCGAAGTCGCCGGCAAGGTAGGAGAGCCTCGCCGCGAAGCGGTCGAAGACCTCCTGGTCCAGGGGCTCGCCACCCGCGACGATCGCCTCACGAGCGTGCTCGCGGAGGTCCTCGTCGGTCCAGTCGCTCACGGCGACGCCCACGATCGGGCAGTTCAGGAGGCCACGGGCCTCCAGCCGGTAGAGCGAGTGGAAGGTCATCACCTTCGCGAGGTCGCCGGTGATTCCGAAGACCACGAGCACGTCGGCTGGCTGCGTTCCGCCCGTCGCTTGGCCCTCCGCGGATCGCGACTGCGGCCTGGTTGCGGTGGTCATTCGTCCCCTTCGTCGCGGGTGTACGGCCCTCCCTAAGCGGAGCCAGGCTCGCAGGGGGCTCGAGGAGCGGCAATGGGGCGGGCCTGCCTGTGGCTGTGGTGCCCACCACACCCCGCGAGGGGGGTCCCTCAGGCGTGAACGATCCCGCGGGCGATCAGGAAGGCTCCAAGCAGCCCGCACATCACCATCGCGATCCGGCGGCCGTTGGCCGAGAGCCATTGGTCCGTCCGCTCGACCAGCTCGTCGGTGCGTTCGGGTGCCCGCCAGAGGCCGACCCATGGGACCTCGGCGAGCAGG
>JBJMLJ010000677.1:0-7620 GCA_045805365.1 Thermoleophilaceae bacterium | reverse complement strand
TACCTCCAGATGCCGCCGCGGAACGTGGTGCCCAAGCCGCTCCAGAAGCCCCATCCGCCCCTATGGGTGGCCTGCAGCCGCCGCGAGACGATCCACTTCGCCGCCCGCAACGGCATCGGCGCGCTGTCCTTCTCGTTCGTAGAGCCGGAGGACGCCGGCAAGTGGGTCGACGAGTACCACGGGCTGATCGCCTCCGAGGAGTGCGTCCCGGTCGGGTTCGCCGTCAACCCGAGCGTGGCGGTCGTGCTGCCGATGATGCTGCACGAGGACGAGCAGACGGCGATCGAGCGCGGCATCGACGGCGCCCACTTCTTCGGCTACTCGCTCGCCCACTACTACGGGATGGGCCAGCACCAGCCGGGCCGCACCAGCGTCTGGGACGAGTTCAACGCGAACCGCGACGAAAAGGGGTTCGCGCGGGACCTGATCACGCCCGACTCGGCGCCGCTCGCCGTCAAGATCATGCAGCACGGCCTCGGCTCGCTGCGCGGGGCGATCGGCACGCCCGACCAGGTGCGCGACCTCTGCCGTCGCTACGAGGCGGTCGGCGTCGACCAGATCATCTTCGTGATGCAGGCCGGTCCCAACAAGCACGAGGACATCTGCGAGTCGATCGAACTGTTCGCCGACGAGGTCATGCCCGAGTTCGCCGACCGGGCGGAGGCCAAGGAGCAGGAGAAGCTCGAGCGGCTCGGGCCGGCGATCGAGGCGGCGCTAGGCCGCCGCGAGCCGCCCCGCGAGGCCCCGCCCGGCTACGTCATCGACGAGCCGGCCGAGATCGCCCGCGCCGAGCGCGCCCGCAGCCCGCAGCTGTCCCTGCGCGAGCGCGCCTCCGAGCTGGCCCACGAGGCCCGCCGGACGCTGGAGAAGCAGGGCCAGGAAGGCCTGGCGCGCCTCGTCCGCGGCGCGAGCGACGAGCAGCTCGAGCGCCGCTTCGGTAACCAGGTCGCCCAGCGCGCGATCTTCACGGGGATGGCCCGCCAGTTCGACCCGAGGTTCGCTTTCGGCTTCGAGGGCGACATCCTCTACGAGCTCGACCACCACGAGAACGGCAAGCCCCCGGCGCGCTGGACCATCCACGTCGAGGACTCGCGCGCGACCGCGGTGCCCGGCTCGAACGCCGAGCCCGCCGTGAAGCTGCGGCTGTCGGTCCCGGACTTCGCCCGCCTCGTAGCCGAGGAGGTCAATCCCCAGGAGCTCTTCTTCGGCGGCCGGTTCCACGTGGAGGGCGACTTCCAGGTAATCGCCCGCCTGCCCGAGATGTTCGGGCAGCCGCCGCAGTTTTAAAGCCGGCCGTTCGGCGCGCCGACGCAGTACTCAATGGACCCGCTCGATCTGCTGGGCCTGGCGTACTTGCCGATGGGCGGCCGCGACGCGCCCGATTCGCCGGCGGAGGCGGTTGCGTAGGCGCTGCGCGATCTCCTGCTTCGTCTGGGGCGGCGGCGCTTTCCTGCTGGCGATCTTCCTGGGCGTCTTCTCGGCGTTCTAGCGCCAAGTGATCCACCTACGCCCGCGTATAGCGGGTCCAGATGGATCGCTGGCGCGGAATCCGGCTAGGTGTAGCCCAGCCCGACGGCCGCGAAGTAGCCGGCCACGATCGTGAAGAGGACCGCGTCCAGGCGATCCAGCACGCCTCCGTGGGCGCCGAAGAAGCGGCCCGTGTCCTTGACGCCGAGGTCGCGCTTGACGAGCGACTCGAAGAGGTCGCCGATCGGAGCCGCCAGGGCCACGAAGGCGCCGATTACGATCGCGTCCCTGCCGGTCAGCCAGTCCTGGTAGAGGCCGGCGAACCAGAAGGCGAGCGTGCCGCCGATGAAGCCGGTGACGGCGCCCTCGAGCGTCTTGTTGGGCGAGATGGTCGGCGCGAGCGGCGTCCGGCCCCAGCCGCGGCCGCCGAAGTAGGCCGCCGTGTCGCCGATGAAGGTCCCCACGAGCACGTCGACGATCAGGCCGTTCCCGTGCGGCAGCTTGCGGAGGAGGACGGCGTAGACGAGCGGCAGCCCCACCCAGAGCACCGCGAAGTAGGTGACCGCCAGCGCCCAGGAGACGTTCGCCCGGCGCGGCCGCATGAGGGCCAGGAAGAAGGTCACCGGGAACGAGGCCACCAGCGCCAGAGCCACCTGCTTCGTGTTCCCGTACTGCTGGGCGGTGACGACCATCGCGCCCACCGCCAGCATCCCGGCGAGCATCGGCGGGCGCACGCGGGAGAACATGACCGACAGCTCGCCCAGCGCGAGCACGCCCAGGGCCAGGATGCCGACCGCGAACACCCAGCCGCCCTCGGCGATGATGAAGATCGCGAAGACGATCGCCGGTATCGCGGCGAGCACGCGGGCCCCCAGGTCGGAGCGCTGGCGGCGCTCTGGTGGCGCGGCCATGGGCTCAGCGCGCCCCGAAGCGGCGCCGGCGGGCCGCGAACTCCTCCAGCGACTCGGCGAACGCCTCACGCGAGAAGTCGGGCCAGAGCTCGTCGCGGAAGACGAATTCCGAGTACGCGACCTGCCAGAGCAGGTAGTTCGAGATGCGCTGCTCGCCGCTCGTTCGGATGAGGAGGTCGGGGTCGTGCATCTCGGGCGCGTACAGGTGCCGGCGGAAGTCTTCCTCGGTTTCCCCTGTAAAGGTTCGCGCAGCGTCGAGGATCTCCGCCCTGCCGCCGTAGTTGAAGGCCACGAACAGGGTGATCCGCTCGTTGTCCCTGGTGACGCCCTCGGCCCAGTCCATGCGCTCCTGGAGCTCGCGCGAGACCCCCTCGCGCCTGCCGATGAAGCGCATCCGGACGCCCTCCTCGTCGAGCTCCGGGGTCTCGCGGTCGATGCGCTCCGCGAACATCGCCATCAGGCCGTCCACCTCGTCCTTCGGCCGGGTCCAGTTCTCGGTCGAGAACGAGTAGACGGTCAGCTCGTCGACGCCGAACTCGGCGGCGTCGCGCAGCCGGTCCTTGACCGTGTCGGCCCCCGCCCGGTGCCCCTCGATCACCGGCAAGCTCCGCTCCTGGGCCCAGCGCCCGTTGCCGTCCGTGATGATCGCGACGTAGCGCGCCGCGGAAGGGGCCGTCACACCTCGAGTATTTCTTCCTCTTTGCCGGCGAGCAGCTTGTCGATATCGCCCACCCGGGCGTCGGTGAGCTTCTGCAGCTCGCTCTCGGCGCGGTGCTCGTCGTCCGAGCCGACCTCGCCCTCGTTCTTCAGCTCGCGCAGGTCGTGCATGACCTCGCGGCGGACGGTCCGAACGCCGACGCGACCCTGCTCCGCGATCCCGTGCACCACCTTGACCAGCTCCTTGCGGCGTTCCTCGGTCAACTCCGGGATCGTGAGGCGGATGACGTTGCCGTCGTTCGACGGCGTCAGGCCCACGTCGGACTCCATGATCGACTTCTCGATCGCCTTGATCGAGTTCTTGTCGTAGGGCGTGACGGTGAGCAGCCGGGCCTCCGTCGCCGAGATCTGGGCGAGCTGCTTGAGCGGCGTGACGGCGCCGTAGTAGTCGACCTGGATGCGGTCGAGGAGGTGCGGCGAGGCGCGCCCGGTGCGCACGGTGGCGAGCTCGCTGCGGGTCGCCTCCACCGACTTCGTCATCCGGCCGCCGGCCTCGTCCAGGAAGTCCTTGATGACGTCGTCGTCGGCCAATTCAGGTGCTCACCACGGTTCCGACCCGCTCGCCGCACACTATCCGGTCGATATTGCGCTCGTCGTCCATGTTGAAGACGTAGATCGGCAGGTCGTTGTCCATGCAGAGCGAGAGCGCCGTGGAGTCCATCACCGCGAGCTGGCGCTCGATCGCCTCGCGATGCGTGATCGAGGCGATGAACTCGGCGTCCGGGTGCTCGCGCGGGTCGGCGGAGTACACGCCCTCGACGTTGTTCTTCGCCATCAGGATCGCCTCGGCGTGGATCTCGAGCGCCCGCAGGGCCGCCGCTGTGTCGGTGGTGAAGAACGGGTTGCCGGTCCCGGCGGCGAAGATCACGACGCGGCCCTTCTCCAGGTGGCGGATCGCGCGCCGGCGGATGTACGGCTCGGCTACCTCGGAGATCGTGATGGCGGACTGGACCCGGGTGTCGGCCCCGAGCTTCTCGAGCGCGTCCTGCAGGGCGAGGGCGTTGAGCACCGTCGCCAGCATCCCCATGTAGTCGCCGGTGGCGCGGTCCATGCCGGCCGCGGCTCCCTGGAGCCCGCGGTAGACGTTCCCACCGCCCACCACGATCGCCACCTCGACGCCGCGGTCGGCCACGCCTTGCACCGCTTTGGCGATGGCGGCGATGCGGGCGGCGTCCGCGCCGTACTCGAGATCGCCCATGAGCGCCTCGCCGGAGAGCTTGAGCAGGACTCGCCGGAAGGCCGGCTGTCCGTTCTGCGACAGCGGCCTACTCCTCCCCCACCTGGAAGCGCGCGAAGCGCTTGATCACCACGTTCTCCCCGGTCGTGGCCGAGACCTCGGTCCGCATCTCCTCGATCGTCTTCGTCTCGTGCTTCTCCTCGTTGACGTGCTTCTGCTCGAGAAGGACGACCTCCTCGAGCCACTTCTTCATGCGGCCCTCGGCGATCTTCTGCTGGACGTCTTCGGGCTTGCCCTCTCCGGCCGCCTGCTCGCGGAAGATGCGCAGCTCGCGCTCGCGGTCCTCGTCGGGGATCTCCTCCTCGGACGCGTACAGGGGCGCGGACGCCGCAATGTGGAGGGCCACCTCGCGCGCGAAGGCCTTGAAGGGATCGCTGCGGGCCACGAAGTCGGTCTCGCAGTTGACCTCTACGAGCACGCCGATCTGGTCGCCGGCGTGCAGGTAGCTCGCGATGACGCCCTCACCGGCGGCCCGGCCGCCCTTCTTGGCCGCCTGTGCCTGCCCCTTGATGCGGAGGAGCTCCTCGGCCTTCTGGAGGTCTCCGTCCGCCTCCTTGAGGGCCGACGAGACGTCCATGATCCCGGAGCCGGTCCGCTTGCGCAGCTCCTTTACGTTGTCCTTGGATGCCATCAGGTCTCCTCGTCGGGGTCGAACGTGCGTCGCTCGCGTGGGGCGGCGCCCGCCGGCGCGGGCGTGGCAGGCTCGTCGGGCGAGAAGCCGGCCTCCTCGGCCTCGCGCCGGGCCCGCTCCTCGGCCTCGCGACGCTCCTGCTCCTCGGCCTCCCGGCGTGCCCGCTCCTCGGCCTCGCGGCGCTCCTGCTCCTCGCGCTCCAGCCGCGCCCGCTCCTCCTCCTGGCGGAAGCGGGCCGACCGCTCGGCCACTTCGCCGGCGATCGCCTCGATGATCACCTTGCAGGAGCGGATCGCGTCGTCGTTGCCCGGGATCACGAAGTTGACCGGGTCGGGGTCGCAGTTGGTGTCGACCAGGCCGATGATCGGGATCTTCAGCCGGGCGGCCTCACGGACGGCGATCGCCTCGGTCTTGAGGTCCGCGACGAACATCGCGTCGGGGACGCGCTGGAGGTTCCGCACCCCGCCGAGGTTGACCTCGAGCTTGTCGCGCTCGCTCATCGCGGCGATCCGCTCGCGCGTCGGTAGCAGCTCGAGCGTGCCGCTCTCGGTCCACTCGGTCAGCTCGTGCAGGCGCTTGATCCGCTTGGAGATCGTCTGGAAGTTGGTCAGCAGCCCGCCGAGCCAGCGCTGGTGCACGTACGGCATGCCAGCGTTCCCCGCCGCCTCCTCGATCGTGTCGCGTGCCTGCTTCTTGGTGCCGACGAACAGCACGGTGCCGCCCCGGCCCGCGAGCTCGCCCGCGAACTGCTGGGCCTTCTTCAGCAGCTGCTCGGTCTTCTGCAGGTCGATGATGTGGATCCCGGCGCGCTCGCCGAAGATGTAGCGGCGCATCTTGGGATTCCATCGGCGCGTCTGGTGGCCGAAGTGGACGCCGGCCTCCAGCAGCTCCTTGAGTGTGACCTCTGGTGCCACGGTGTGCTTCCCCTTGTCTTTTCGAATTTCCCGTCCGCCGCCGCGCGGACCCGGCTCTCTGAACGTCGTGCCGGGCAGGGTCGCGCCGCCTGCGGGCGGGGTCGCTTGCTTTACGGGCGAGAAGGATAAACGGGCCGACCGCAAGTTTTTGCGAAGGGGGTCGTTACAGCTAGTGGGCCGGCCCTCCCTTCCCCTACCTCCGGTGGTCCGGCCCGGCAAACGCGGGACGGGGCGGTCACGACGACCGCCTCGTTTCCTGAGGGGGAGGAATACCGCGGTGAAGCGGGGGGCGCAGCACCGCGGTATATAGGACCAAGCTGGGGATCCGGCCCGAGGGGCCGGGTTCCCGGCATCCCCTCAGTTGACCCTCGGAGCGGGCACTCGGCCGTTCGGCCGAGCGTCCGTGATGCACTGCTAACGCAGGGATTGGGCCTCGAAAACATGAGAGAGGCGGCTCGGAAGCCGCCTCTCTCAATGTCTCAGTCCCCGTCTGGCCCTCCGGAGACTGGCTCCCGCTTCACCACATCGAGCGCGCGACGTAGGTCCACGGGTGGTTTGGACTCGCAGACCACCTGTTCCCCTCTGAATGGGTGGCTAAACATCACTTGCGCGCTGTGGAGAAACTGGCGCTCCAGGCCGAGCCGGCGGCCGCAGTCGCCGCCCCCGTAATCGCGATCGCCGCAGACCGGATGGCCGATCGCCGCCAGGTGGGCGCGGATCTGGTGCGTCCGGCCGGTCTCGAGGCGCACGCGGAGCAGAGCCGTGCCCGGGAGCCGCTCCAGGACGGTGAAGTGGGTGACCGCGGCCCGGGGCCGGTCGGTCCGGGTGGAGACCACGGTGCGGCGGCCGCGGTCGCGCCCGAGCGGCGCGTCGATGGTGCCGCTGTCGGCGTCGGGCCGGCCCACCACGAGGGCCAGGTACTCGCGCCTGACCTCGCGGGCCCGGATCATCCGCTGCAGCTTCCTGTGGGCCTTCTCCGACTTGGCGACTATGAGCAGGCCCGATGTGTCCCGGTCGAGGCGATGGACGATGCCGGGACGCTCGGGCTCCGGCCCCCCGGCAGCGCCCCGCGCGACGAGCGCCTCGGCGAGCGTCGGGCCGCGGTGGCCGGGCGCCGGATGCGTGACCACGCCGGCGGGCTTGTCGACCACCATCAGGTGCTCGTCCTCGTAGACGACCTCGTAGTCCACCTCGGGACCGTCCTCGGGCCTCTCCTCCAGGGTCGCCAAGACCAGCTCGCCCGGCGAGAGCCGCCAGCTCTTCGGTCGCCCGCGCCCGTCGACCGTCACGGCCCCGGCGTCGATCAGCCGCTGCGCCCGGGCACGGGAGCCGATCTCGGGCTTCGCCGCCAGCGCGGCATCCAGGCGCCGGCCGGCGTGCTCCTCAGTGGCGCGCAGCTCGACCTTCATCGCCCCCGCCCTCGAGCAGGTAGAGCAGCGCCAGGACGCCGATCACGATCGAGGCATCCGCAAGGTTGAACGCAGGCCAGGCGATCGGGTCGATGAAGTCGACCACGGCACCCTCCCGGGCCCGGTCGGCCAGGTTGCCGAGGGCTCCGCCCACCAGCATCCCGACCGGCAGCCACAGCCAGGCCCGCCCGGCGTTCATCGCGAAGTAGCCGATCACGAGGGCCAGCGCCAGGCCGATCAACAGGGCGACGATGAGCCCGCCCCCCTCCAGGGCCCCGAAGGCGACCCCCTTGTTGCGCGTGTTGGTCAAGTCGAGGCCGAAGAAGACGTTGGT
>JBJMLJ010000676.1:0-4873 GCA_045805365.1 Thermoleophilaceae bacterium | reverse complement strand
GACCGAGAGGACATCCCCGCCCATCAGCCGCAGCCGGCGGTCGAGGAGCTCGCGCTCGCGCCGGCGCTCGCGCTCGTAGTGCAGCTCGAGCGTCCCCGGCTCCGAGATCCGATCGAGCAGGTTGTCGCGCCGGTAGGGCTCGCTCACCGGCTGAAGTCTTGCGCCGCCGGCCGCGCCGTGTTTAGCTGGATCCCTGCGCGTGGCGGGCAGGGACGCCCTCCGACCGCCCCACTCCCCCATGACGGATCACTCTGGCCGCAACCGCCGCCGGTGGGCCCTGCTCGCCGCCCTTGCCACAGCAGTGGCGATTCCGGGCGCTGCCCTGGCGGCGGGCGGTGGCGCGAGCCCGCGGACCGTCGTCGCCCGCGTCCCCGACGGACCGCCGAGCTTCGACATCCGGGAGGCGAGGGCCGGCCGAAGCCTGGCCGCCGGCCGTCCGGCGAGCCGGCGCCGCGCGCAGCGGCGAATGCGGCGCTCGCTCGGGACTGGCGCGGTGGTCGCGATCGACCGGCTCACCTCCACTCCGCGCCTCGTGGCGAACGCAAGCGGCTCGCTGACAGAGCACGGCCGCGGCCGGCAGGGCGAGATCGCGCTCGGCTTCGTCCGCCGCCATGCCGCGGCCTTCGGCCTGGATGCCGCCGACCTGAACGGGCTCCGCGTGGCCCAGAGCTACACGACCCGCGGGGGCCTCCGGATCATCCGCTGGCAGCAGACCTACCGCGGCATCCCCGCGTTCGACACCGGCCTCCGCGCCGCGCTCCGCGGTAACCGGCTCGTCAGCATCGCCGGCCCGCCCCAGCCTCACCTCTCGGTCCCGTCCGTCAGGCCGCGCATCTCCAAGGCCGCCGCGATGCGCGTCGGCGTCCCGCACACCGCGCGGCAGCGCGGGTACGGCGGGCTGACCCTCTTCCCCGAGGGCAGCCGAGCCCGGCTCGCCTGGAAGCTCGTGGTCTTCGTCGACTCGACCCACTTCTACCTGACCGTCGTCGACGCCCGAAACGGCACCCTGCTGCTGCGCGCGAACCAGGTCGAGAGAGCGCGCGGGCTCGTTCACAGCTACTTCCCGGGCTCGAACGCGGCCGGCGGCACCGACGGGCTCCGCACCTTCCCCTCGACGTGGCTCACCGACAGCTCGACGCTCAGCGGCGACAACGCTCACGCCTACTCCGACCAGGACGACAATCTCGGCTACGACTGCACCTCGACCTGCTTCCCGCTTTCCGACCCCAGCGCCGGCGACGAGATCCAGCCGAGCAGCGGAACGGACTGGAGCTTCACTCCGGTCACCGGCAGCTTCGGTGGAAGCGGCAGCGAGGCTGGGCGTAGCTGCCCGGCCGCCGGCTGCACGTGGAACGGCTTCTCCAGCGACGCGGACCCGAGCAACTGGACCGGCAATCGCGAGCAGGCCGGCACCCAGCTCTACTGGTTCGTCAACAACTTCCACGACTACCTGAAGGCGGACGGCGGCATCCAGTTCGACGAGGCGTCCGGCAACTTCGAGGTCTCGAGTCCGGGCGCCGACCCGGTCGCGGCCCAGGTCGACGACGGCGCGGAGACCGCCAGCGGCGGCGGCTTCCCCGACGAGGACCACGTCAACAACGCCAACATGCTCACGCTGCCGGAGAGCGCCCCGAGCGGTTTGTCGGAACCGAAGATGCAGATGTACCTCTGGAGCGCCGACAGCCCCCACAGCGCCGGCATCCACGACGTAAACGGCGCCGACGACGCCTCGGTCGTCTACCACGAGTACACCCACGGGCTCTCGAACCGGCTGGTCGACCCGAACGACACGGGCGGCCTGTTCACCGACCAGGGCGGCGCCATGGGGGAGGCCTGGAGCGACTGGTACGCGATGGACTACCTGGTCGGCCAGGGGCTCGACGTGGACACGGCGGTGCCGGGCGACGTCCAGCTCGCCAAGTACGAGATCCCCGGGGGGCTGCGATCGGAGGGGATGGACTGCCCGCCCGGCGGCGGCGGCGCGCTCTGCCCCGGGAGCCCCTTCGGCGCCGGGGGCGGCGGCTACACGCTCGGTGACTTCGGCAAGGTGGACGGCGGCCCCGAGGTACACGCGGACGGCGAGATCTGGGGCCAGACGCTCTGGGATCTGCGGCGCAGTCTCATCTCGCACTACGGCGCCACGACGGGCGAGCGCCACGTCCGCGAGCTGGTCACGGACGCGATGCGCCTGGGCCCCGCGGCCCCGACCTTCATCGACATGCGCAACGCGATCCTCTCGGCGAACAACGCCGACAGGCTCGGCGACTGCGACCGGATCTGGGCGGTGTTCGCGGCGCGGGGCATGGGCGAGCACGCGGAGACGACGGGTCCCAACGACGACGTCCCGTTCGAGGAGTTCACCAACCCGTCGGCGACGGCCTGCCCGCACACCAAGGTCACGCCGCCGGCACCGAAGCCGCCCGCCAAGGCGAGCTTCAAGAAGTCGAAGAAGACGATCCGTGTCAGCCGCAGCGGCCGGTTCAGCTTCAGCTTCACCGCCGCCCCCGGGCTCGGGGGCAGGATCACGCTCAAGACGGTCCGCAAGGTCAGCCTGCGCAAGCACGGCCATAAGCGCCGCACGACCTTCGCGAACAAGACGTTCACCGTCCCGGGAAGCGGCAAGGTGAAGGTCAAGTTCAAGCTCTCGAGCCGCAACCGGAAGATCCTCAAGCGCTACAAGAAGCTGCGGCTCACCGTGACCGTCAAGCTCCGGAGCTCCGCCGGCCTCACCTCCAGGGCCACGGTCAGGATCACGCTCAAGGCGCCGAGACGCGCGCACCACTGAGCGCCGCGCTCAAATGACTACCCTCCTGCGGGTGGTCGATCGGCGTCGCCTAGCCCTTCTTGCCGCGCTGGCCGCTGTCGTGGCGGTCGCCCTGCCGGCGAGCGCGTCGGCGGCGACCTTCTTGCCCGGGCAGGCGATCGTCCGCTTCCGCAGCGCCACCGACGCGTCACAGCGCTCGACCCTCAGGGCGAAGGCCGGGGTGAGCTTCAAGCGCGGACTGCTCATCCGGGGCGCCCAGCTCGTGAGCGTGCGCGGGTCCGTGAAGGCGGCGGTCGCGCGGCTGAACCGCGAGCGCGACGTGGTCTACGCGCAGCCCAACTTCGTCTACCACGCCCTCGCCTCGCCGCCGAACGACCCGCTCTTCGGGCGGCTCTGGGGGCTCCACAACACCGGCCAGGACGTGCCGCGCTCGGGGGGCGGGGACGACCCCGGCACCCCTGGGGTCGACATCAACGCGCTCACCGCGTGGAACTTCACCCGCGGCTTGGGGGCGGTGGTCGCGGTCGTCGACACCGGTGTCGACCTGGGCCACCCGGACATCGCCGCCAACCTCTGGACCAACCCGAACGGCCCGGCCGACGGCCTGCATGGCTGGGACTTCGTCGACAACGACGGAAACCCCGACGACGAGAACGATCTCGCCTTCAATGGCGCCGCCTGCGTCCCCGATCCCGTCTACCACGGGACCCACGTCGCCGGCACGGCCGCCGCGGTCGACAACAACGCCCAGGGGATCTCCGGCGTGGCCCCCGACGCCCGCATCATGGCCGTCCGGGCGCTCGACGAGTGCGGCGGCGGGTCGAGCGCGAACATCGGCAACGGGATCGTCTACGCGGCCACGCACGGCGCCCGGGCCATCAACCTGAGCCTTGGTGGCCCGGGAGCGACCGACCCGGCCATGTCGAGCGGCGTCGACACCGCGAACGCGCACAACGCCGTGGTGGTGGCTGCCGCCGGGAACGACGGCCAGGACAACGACGAGAACCCGCATGTCCCCTGCAACCTCCCCCAGCCGAACCTGATCTGCGTCGCGGCCGTCGACAACAACGGCGACCGGCCGAGCTTCTCGGACTACGGACCGACGACGGTCGACGTGGCGGCGCCCGGCCAGTCGATCTGGAGCGTCTGGGGCCACCAGTCGCCGGACAACCAGTACCAGTCGCTCGACGGCACCTCCATGGCCGCGCCCCACGTGACCGGGGTCGCCGCCCTCGTGGCGCGCGGCGACACCGCGGCCTCCAACACGCAGATCGCCCGGTCGATCAAGGAGAGCGCACGCGCACTGCCTGACCTCCAAGGCTTCATCAGCAGCGGCGGGATCGTCGATGCCGCCGCCGCGATCCGGCGCGCTCGCGTGCTCACCACTCCGCCGCCGCCGCCACCCAAGCCCCCGGCCAAGGCGAGCTTCAAGAAGTCGAAGAAGACCATCCGCGTCAGTCGCAGCGGCCGCTTCAGCTTCAGCTTCACCGCCGGCGCCGGGCTGAGGGGACGGATCACCCTCAAGACCGTCCGCAGGGTCAGCCTCCGGAAGCGCGGCCACAAGCGCCGCGTCACGCTCGGCAACAAGACATTCCTCGTGCCGAAGAGCGGCAAGGTGAAGGTCAAGTTCCGGCTCTCGAGCCGGAACCGGAAGATCCTCAAGCGCTACAAGAAGCTGCGCGTGAGGGTGACGGTGAAGCTGCGCAACTCGGCCAATCTGACCTCCACCGCCAAGCTGACGATCACGCTGAAGGCGCCGAAGCGGCGGCGCCGCTGAGCACGGCGTCCGTCGCCTCGCGGATCTTCTCGGCGGTCCGCTCGGCCGAGTAGAAGCCGAGCCGCTCGCGGCCCCGGCGGGCCAGCTCGGCGCGGAGATCGCCGTCGCGCGACGCGAGCTCCAGCAGCTCCGCCACCACGGCGGGGTCGTCGTCCGTCCAGAGCACGGCCTCGCCGCCGACCTCCGGCATGCCGCCCGCGGGCCGCGCCACCACCGGCAGGCCGAACTGGAACGCCTCGAGCAGCGGCACGCAGAAGCCCTCGTGCTCGGACAGGGAGAGCAGCACGTCGGCGGCGGCGTAGGCGGCGTTCAGCCGCTCCTGGGGGAGCCCG
>JBJMLJ010000675.1:0-2393 GCA_045805365.1 Thermoleophilaceae bacterium | reverse complement strand
CAGGCTCGAACTGCTGGCCGAGCCGGTCGACCGCCGCGCTCAGCGCCCCGGCGGCGAGCAGGGCGTCCGTCGCCTTGCCGAGAAGGCGGCCACCGAGCCCGCTGGCCCCGGAGACGGACACCGACGCCTCGACCTCGCTGCTGGCGGCGGCGGGCCGCACGTCGTACTCGACGTCGAGGGTGATCGGACCGGTTGCGATCAGCGAGAGCCGCTCCTCGCCCGCCTCGATCACTTCCACCTCGAAGGAGACCGAGCGGCCGGCCAGGCCGCCGCTAACGAGGGCCACGCTGCCGGCTTGGAGCCGGTCGCCGTCGAGGGCCGTGACCGCGAACGGGATCGGCGCCCAGCTGCGGATAGCCTCCGGCTCGGTGAGAAGCGCTCGTGCCCCTGGTAGGGGTATCCGGACCAGACCTTCGCTCAACGGCCGGCCACCAGCGCGTCAGCCGGCTCGAGGCCCACCAGGCGGCACTTCTCCTCCACCACCTGCCGCTGCTCGTCGAGCGGTCGGCCGCACGAGCCGGGCTGGGCGCCCTCGAGCTCGAGCGTGCGGCCGGAGCGCAGGCGGATCCGGAGCCGGCAGGGGAAGCTCATCCGCATCGCGGCGGTGTCGAGCGACCCGAGGCCGCCGCCGGGCGTCCGGGCGAGCCGCCACAGCTCGCCGCGCAGGTCGCGACGGCCGAGCAGTTCGCGCAGCTCCTTGCGGTCGATGACCTCCGGCATCCCCAGCTCGCGCATCCGGCGAAGCACTCGCAGCCAGGCGCCCGGGCGGACGTCAGCCGTCGAGACGCCGGCCTCGGCGGTCCCGCGCACGGTCTCCAGGGTCAGCTCCCAGTCGTGGCGCACGCATATCCGCGCAGCGACCTCCTCGACCTCGGCGCGGCGGTCGGAGAGCCATGCCGGATCGAGTTGCTCGTGGGTGAGGGCACCGGCGATCAGCGCGATCGCCACGCTTCGCGCGGCGGAGAAGTTGACTCCGGCGGGCGTGGTCGCATCGGCCGGAGCCAGCTCCTCCATGGCCGCAGTCAGCACACCGGCCTCCACGTCGATGGCGGCGACGTCCGGGGGATCGACCTCGGCCCGCAGCGCCGCCTCGACCGCCGCCTGGAGGTAGGCGCAGCCGGGCAGAGGCTTGAACGCCAGGGTGTCCGTCAGCCAGACGCTGCCGAGCCCGCCGAGCATCCCCGGCCGGCGGACGAACGCAAAGTTGGTCAGGAGCCCGCGTGGGTTCTCGATCACGTCCAGCGGTCCCTCGACGCCCTCGGCGGCAAGCTGCGCCGCACGCGCGCCCTGGGCCGCGGGCTCGGCGGCGGTCAGGAGCTTCGTGGCCGGCCCCATGAACCCGGGCCAGAGGCCGTACGGCGGCTGGTAGAGCGCGATCGCGACGGCGTGGGCGAGCCGCTCGGCGTCGAAGCCCAGCGCCACTCCGGCGGCGGCCGCCGCCCCGCCGCAGTGGATCGACGCCCAGAACTGGCCGTTGTGCGGCCCCAGGAAGAGCGCCGCGCCGAGCCTTCCGGCCACCTCGTTGCCGGCGATCTGGGCGAGCAGCGCCCGCTCGGGGTCCTCGGGCGCGAACGCGCGGCCCGTCCACACGGACGAGTGGCCGGTGTGGCCCATGAACAGGTAGTCGTCCCAGTCATGGGCGATCGATGCCGCCGCGCCGGCGTAGACCTCGCCGGCGGCGCCTCCGGGGGCCGCCGCCGCGAACGGGGCCGCGGCCTGCTCGCCGGCCCTGGCCGCCGCCAGTATGGCGGTCGTCTGAAGGCGCGCCCGCTCCAGCACGCGTTCGGGAATCGACGCGAGCGAGAGTCCGGCGGCCCAGCGGCCCAGCTCCTCGCACAGGGTCACGGCGGCAGCAATCGTAGACTGGCCGCCGTGCCCGTCGCCCTGGTCACCGGCGCCAGCCGCGGTATCGGCCGCGAGGTCGCCAGGCAGCTGGCGGATCGCGACTACGAGGTGATCCTCACGGCGCGGGCAGAGGAGAAGGCGCGGGCGGCGGCCGAGGAGGTCGGGGCGCGGCCGCTGCAGCTGGACGTCGCGGATCCCGCGAGCATCGAGCGGGCCGCGCGAGAGGTGGCCGAGCTCGACGTCCTCGTGAACAACGCCGGCATCGTCGTCGACGGCGGCGTCTCGGGGACCGAGCCCGACTTCGACGCGATCGCGCGAACCCTCGACACCAACTTCTATGGCGCCTACCGGGTGACGGCGGCGCTCTTGCCCGTCCTTCGCGGGAGCGACCACCCGCGGATCGTCAACGTCTCGAGCGGGATGGGAGGCGTGGCGGAGATGGGCGGCTGGGTGCCCGGCTACCGCGTCTCGAAGGCCGCGCTGAACGCGATGACCCGCATCCTCTCCACCGAGCTCGAGGGCGACGGCTTCCTCGTCAACTCCGCCTG
>JBJMLJ010000674.1:0-5577 GCA_045805365.1 Thermoleophilaceae bacterium | reverse complement strand
GAGCGAACGCCGTGCTCCTCGCGCAGCTTCGACATCAGGAGCGGCAGGTCGTCCCCCACGCGCAGGTACTCGATGTCAGCCGTAACGTCCTGGAGCACGGCATCGGCGCCGGTCGCGATCAGCACCTTCTGCCCCTGCTGCTGAAGGAGCGGCAGGTCCGCGGGCAGGTCGAGCCGAGCGCTCACGACGACAGCCAGCGGGTCGGCCGCGAGCCCCTCGCGCTCGCGCTTCGCGCGCAGCTCGTCGCTCTTCGCGATGCGGCCGTAGCGCTCGGCGCGCACGGTCCCGGCGCCCACCATCACGGCGTCCGCCTGCGTGCGGAGGTGGTGGAACAGCTCCCTGTCGAGGTCGCTCGAGATCCCCTTCGTCCGCCAGTCGATGGTGGCCTTGCCGTCGAGCGTCGAGACCATGTTCAGGCCGAGGTAGGGACGCCCGTCGGCCGCGAGGTCGCCGAGCCGCAGCCCGGAGGCGAGCTCGTCCGGGGAGATCGGCCGCCGCTCGGGGTGGATCAGCTCCACGGCGGCAGCGTATTCGCGCGTGATTTTCGTCGTCCACCCGTGTTGAACGTTTGACGACCGGCCCACGTAAACCGATAGGCAAACCATGACCCAAAAGTCGCTTCTGGCGCCGGCACGCCTGGCCGGCCGGCCGGTGTTGCGCTCGCAGAGCGATGACCGATTGGTCGACCTGGCCCGCGCGGGGTCGGAACCCGCCTTCGAGGCGATCGTCGCCCGCTACCGCGCGCCGCTGATGCGCTACTGCCGCCGGATCCTCCCGGAGGCGCGCGCCGAGGACGCGGTCCAGCAGGCCTTCGTCGGCGCCTTCGCCGCGCTGGGCCGCGACGACGCCCACATCGACCTGCGGCCCTGGCTCTTCCGGATCGCCCACAACACCGCACTGAACGTGCTGCGCGACCGCGGCCTGAAGCACTCCGAGCTGGACGAGACGATCGACGGCGTCGAGCGCCCCGACCAGGCGATGGAGCGGCGCCAGCGGCTGCGCGACGTGATCGCCGCCGTCAAGGCGCTGCCGGAGCGCCAGCGCGACGCGATGGTCCTGCGCGAGCTCGAGGGCAGGAGCTACGAGGAGATCGCCCTCGAGCTCGGCGTGACGGGCGGCGCCGTTCGCCAGTTGCTCAACCGGGCCCGAACCACCCTGCGTGCAGGCGCCACCGCCGTCACCCCGCTGCCGTTGGTGGTCCGCCTGTGCAGCGGCGACGGCGAGCCGTCGGCGGCGCGCATCGGCGAGCTCGTCGGGGCGGGCGGGGCGGGCGGCGCGAGCGCGCTGGCGACCAAGGTCGCCGCCACCGCGATCGTGACCGGCGCGGTGGCCGGCGGGATCGCCGTCGGCCCGGTGCGCCACGAGCACCCCAACAGCCTTGCCCAGCCGCCGGCCGCCACCGCGGCCGAGCAGGCCGGCGACACGGTGTCAGGCGGCGGCTCGGACGCCGCCGCCCGGCAGCGCGGCGCCGCCGCTGGCACCACGGTCGACGACTCTGGCGGCGGCTCCCGCGGGGGAAGCGGCGACGATTCGACCAGCGGCAAGGGCTCGGGCGACGACCGCTCCGGCTCTGGCTCCGGAGACGACGCGGGCCACTCGGGGCGCGACGACGGCGGCTCTGGCGACGATCATCACTCTGGGTCCGGTGGGTCGGGCTCCGGAGGCTCGGGCTCCGGCCAGACCGGCGACGACCACAGCGGGTCGGGCGAGACGCCGACCGGCTCCGAGGGGCCGGGCCCCGGCGGCGGCACGGATGACGGCAGTGGCTCGAGCGGCAGCGGCTCCGGCAGCGGCTCCAGCGGCAGCGGCTCCGACGACGGCAGCACGCAGTTGGAGAGCTCCGGCTCCGGCAGCGGTCACGGCTCGGGCGACAGCACGACCACCACCACTCCGACGGATACGCGCGGCCCCGACTGATCGTCCGTGAGTTCCTCCGGGCGCCGGTGTTGCACGCCCGGCACCCACACGCAAGGAGGACGGGATGAAGACGATCAAGTACCTGGTGCTCGCGGTCGCGACCGCGGCGCTCCTGGCGCTGCCTGGAGTGGCCCAGGCAAAGTCACGCGACCGCGACCACGACCGGCTGCCGGACAAGTGGGAGAAGCGCTTCCACCTCTCCACGCACCGGAAGAGCGCGAAGGGCGACCCGGACCGTGACGGGCTCTCGAACCTCGCGGAGTACCGCTCGCACACCAATCCGCGCAGGAAGGACACCGACCGCGACGGCATCCTCGACCGCGACGAGGATCCCGACCGCGATCACGTCGACAACGCGAACGAGGCGCGCGAGCGCACGAACCCGCGGCGGCGCGACACGAACCGCAACGGGATCCCCGACGGCCGCGAGGACCGCGACCGCGACGGCCTGGACAACGCCGGTGAGGACCGGACGGGCAACGACCCGATGGATCCCGACACCGACGACGACGGCGTCGAGGACGGCGCCGAGGACGCCGGCACGGTGGCGTCGTTCGACGGCACCACCCTCGTGATCAACCTGGCCGGTGGCGGCACGGCGACCGGAACGGTCAACGCCGACACCGAGATCGAGTGCGAGACCGAGGACGAGGCCGAGGACCACGACACGACCAAGGCTCGCGCGAGCGACCACGGCGACTCCGATGAGAACGAGTCAGGCGACGATCGCGGCGACGGCGACCACAGCGGTCCCGCCAGCGGCGGCGACGAGGGCGACGACCACGGCGACGACGAGGGCGAGAACGAGGGCAACTGCGGCACGGACGCGCTCGTCCCGAACGCCCGCGTGCACGAGGCCGAGCTGAAGGTCACGTCGGCCGGGCCGGTCTTCGAGGAGGTGCAGCTGGTCCGTTAGCCGGCGGCCCGTCAGGGCGTGATGGCGACCATCCGCTCGATGGGCACCCTGGCGCGCTCTGCGATCTCCGGGTCCACCCGCACCCTGGGCTCGAGATCGCGGAGCGCGTCGCGCAGCTTCGGCAGCGTGATCATCTTCATGTAGCGGCAGACCGCCGCGCGGTTGGCGGGCACGAAGCTCTTGTCGGGGTTCTCGTGCTCGAGCGGGTAGAGCATCCCGGTCTCGGTGGCGACGATGAACTCTTCGGCGTCCGAGTCGGCGGCGAACTTCAGCATCCCGCCGGTGGAGAGCATGTGGGTGCGATCGCTGGTCACGTCGCCCGCGGCCACGAACTCCATGACCTGGGTCGTGCAGCCGCACTCGGGGTGGATGAGGAACTCGGCGTCGGGGTGCCGCTCGCGGATGTCCGTGATGTCGCCCGGACGGATGCCCGCGTGGACGTGACATTCGCCGGTCCAGACGTGCAGTCGCCTGCCGGTCTCGCGCTCGACGTAGGCGCCGAGCCACATGTCGGGCCCGAACAGGATCTCGGTGTCCTCGCCGTGCTCGCGCCAGATGTGCTCGACCACGTGGACGGCGTTCGAGGAGGTGCAGCAGTAGTCGGTCTCGGCCTTGACCTCGGCCGTCGTGTTCACGTACATCACGACGAGAGCGCCGGGGTGCTCGGCCTTCCAGGCGCGCAGCTCGTCCGCGCTGATCGAGTCGGCGAGGGAGCAGCCGGCGTCGAGGTCGGGCAGCAGGACCGTCTTCTCGGGGGACAGGATCGAGGCCGTCTCGGCCATGAAGTGGACGCCGCAGAAGGCGATCACGTCGGCGTCGGCGGCGGCCGCCTTGCGTGACAGGCCGAGCGAGTCGCCCACGAAATCGGCCACCTGCTGGACCTCGGGCACCTGGTAGTTGTGGGCCAGGATCACGGCGTTCTTCTCGGCGGCCAGGGCGCGAACCTCGGCCTGCATCCTGGTCGTCTCGCCCGGGGGCAGCGGGCGTTCGGCGAGGGGCGGAAGCGTGGGGAGCTCTACGGGCTTCACTTGCAGATCCTCCGGGCGGGTCCAGTCCTCCGACCGGTTTTTGCCTTATGATCAAAAACCGATGCAGGAGGAGCATACCAGAGTCTTGGCCTCAGAGGCAAAAACCCGCCCGCAGCCGACCCACGTCACCCTGGCAGCGGTCCTGCAGGTCCGCGGTGAGAGGCTCGAGGTGCTGCTCTGGCAGCGGGCCAAGGACCCCTTCGCCGGGGCCTGGGCCCTGCCCGGCGGCTACCTCGCGCCGGGCCAGACGCTCGAGCAGTCGATCCGGCGCCACCTCGCCGCCAAGGTCGACGTGGACGAGCTGAGCTGGCTCGAGCAGCTCGAGACGCGCAGCCATCCCGACCGCAACCCCCGCGAGTGGCAGCTCGCCACCGCCTACCTCGGCCTCGTCCCCCGCGGCCTCGATCCGCGCGTCCCGGCGGACACCTCCTGGCATCCGGTGGACCTGCTCCCGCCGATGGCCTTCGACCACGAGCCGATCGTCCTCGCCGGCCGGGAGCGGCTGCGCGCCAAGCTCTCGTACACGAACATCGGCTTCGCGCTGGCGCCCGAGCGGTTCTCGGTCTCCGAGCTGCGGGCGATCTACGGCGCGGCGCTCGGCTACCCGGTCTCGGCGACGAACCTGCGTCGCGTGCTCGAGCGGCGCGGCGTGCTGGAGGCGACGGGCGAGCGGCGGCGGCCGGGCCCGGGCGGCGGCCGGCCCGCGGCCGTATACCGCTTCCGCTCACGCGAGCTTCAGGTGACCGATCCCTTTGCCGTGCTGCGCCCCCCGGCGAGGGTCAGCGAGACTCGAGGATCAGGCTCAGGTCGAGTGCGGGCGCCGAGTGCGTGAGCGCGCCCACGCTCACGTAGTCGACGCCCGTCTCGGCGATCTCGCGCACGGTCTCGAGCGTCACCCCGCCCGAGGCCTCGAGCTCGGCGCGGCCGCCCGTGAGCTCCACTGCCTGACGCAGCTGGGCGGTCGACATGTTGTCGAGGAGGATCCTGCCCGCGCCGGCCCCGAGCGCCTCCTCGACCTCGGCCAGGGTCGCGCACTCGACCTCGACGGTGATTCCGTCGGGCGCCGAGGCGAGCGCCCGCCGGGTGGCCTCCCCCACCCCGCCGGCCACCGCGGCGTGGTTCTCCTTGATGAGGATCGCGTCGTGAAGCCCGGCGCGGTGGTTGGCGGCGCCGCCCGTGCGGACGGCCTCCTTCTCGAGCGCGCGTAGCCCCGGTGTCGTCTTGCGCGTGTCGAGGATGGTGGCGCCGGTGTCCCGCACCTCCGTCACGAAGCGGGCCGCGAGCGTCGCGATTCCGGACAGCCGGCCGAGGAAGTTCAGGGCTACCCGCTCGCCGGTGAGGATCGGCCGCGCCCGGCCCTCGATCCGCGCGACCGGTCCGTCCTCGCGCCACTCCCCCTCCTCCGCGAGCGGCTCGAAGGCCAGCTCCGTGTCCAGCTTGTGGAAGACCGCCTGCGCCACGGCCAGGCCGGCGATAACGCCGGGGGCGCGCTGCTCGATGCGCGCCTGGGCGCGAGCGTCGTCGGACACGACCGCGGCGACCGTGACGTCGCCGCGGCCGATGTCCTCGGCAAGCGCCCGTTCGATGAGCTCGTCCATGGCGGGCATCGTAGGCGGCGCGGTATTCGGCCTAGCCGGCCGCGACACCGACCTTGTGGCCCTGGGCGTCGGCGAAGACGCCGAAGCTCACACCGGGAACCTCCTGCATGGGCTGAGT
>JBJMLJ010000673.1:0-2976 GCA_045805365.1 Thermoleophilaceae bacterium | reverse complement strand
GGCCGGGGTAGGCGCCGGCCGTGTCGACGAGGGTGATCACCGGCAGCCGGAACTTCTCCGCGTAGCGCATGAGCCGCATGCCCTTGCGGTAGCCGTCCGGCTCGGGCATGCCGAAGTTGCGCTCCATCATCTCGCTCGTCGAGTGGCCCTTCTGGTGGCCGATCAGGACGCAGGTCAGGTCGCCGAGCTGGACCACGCCGCCGACCAGGGCGGGGTTCTCGGCGAACAGGCGATCGCCGTGGAGCTCGAGCCAGCCGTCGAAGACGAAGCCGACGTAGTCGAGCGTGTGCGGCCGCTCCATATGACGCGCCAGCTGGACTACGTCCCAGGGGTCGCGGCGCTCGAGCTCGCCGGCGTCCTTGATCGGGGCGGAGCCCTCGGTCTCCGGCAGCCGTTCCGCCTTGGCCGCGCCATCCTCCGCGCGGGCGGCCTCGGCCCCCTCGTGCAGCTCCAACAGCCTGCGGATCGAGGGGCGAATGTTCTCGCGTGTCTCGACCAGGTCGAGCATGCCGTGGTCCATCAGGAACCCGGCGGTCTGAAAGCCCTCCGGGAGCGTCTCCCGAATGGTCTGCTCGATCACCGACGGGCCGGCGAAGCCGATGTGCGCCCCCGGCTCGGACAGGAGCACGTCGCCGAGCGTGGCGAACGAGGCGCTCACGCCGCCGTAGGTGGGATCGGTGAGAAAGGAGACGTAGAGGATCCCCTCCTCGTACAGACGCCCGATCGCCTGGCTCGTCTTGGCCATCTGCATGAGGGAGACGCAGCCCTCCTGCATGCGGGCGCCGCCCGAGGCGGAGATCACGAGCAGCGGCTTTCGCTCCTCGAGCGCCAGCTCGGCCGCGCGGGTGATCGCCTCGCCGACCGCGCCACCCATGCTGCCGCCGATGAAGCCGAAGTCGATCGCGGCCAGGATCAGCTCCTTGCCGCCGACCGCGCCGCGGCCGAACAGGCCGCCCGACTTGGCGCCGCTCTTCTTCTGGGCGCCGATAATCCGGTGCGGGTAAGGCTTCGAGTCGACGAAGGAGAGCGCGTCGATCGGCTCGAGGTCCGCGCCCAGCTCCTCGAAGCTCCCCTCGTCGAGCAGCTGCTCGAGCCGCTCGCGGATGCGCAGCCGGAAGTGGTGGTTGCACTCCGGACAGACGCCCAGATTGCGCTTCAGGCGCTTGTGGTAGACGAACGCCTCGCAGTTCGGGCAGCGCCTCCACTCGGCGGTCATGGCCCGGCTCGGTGCGGCGACTTCAGCCAAGGGGCTCCTCCCCCGCCAGGTGGCGGTCGTCGGTGTGCGAAAGGTGGTGCTCGCGGAGCGAGGCGGCCAGGGCCTGGTCCACCTCTTCGCGAGTGGGCGGCGCCTCGAGGGCCTCGATCGTGGCCGCCGACATGTCGCGCGGGATGTCCACGCCGCCGCTGCCGGCCTCGTGCTCGAGGTAGGCGAAGACGCCCGTGGTGCGGCCGACCGTGTCGATCGCCTTGGCCTCCCGGGCGAGCTCGAGCGCCTTGGCGACGTCGCCGCGAGCCAGCTCCACCTGGATCATCCCGTGGAGGGCGTAGACCTCGTGCTGGTCGACCTCGTCGATCTGCCGGACATGCTCGAAGGCCTTGACCGCCTCGTCGTGGTTTCCGAGCTCGATGCTCAGCTCGGCCACGTCGAGGGCGGCGGCCACGTCGTCGGGCGCCGCCTCGGAGACCTTCTTCGCCGCGTCTAAGGCCTGTTCGGTCTGGCCGAGCGACCGGTACATCTCGACCAGGCTGATGGCGGCCGTGGACATGCGGCCCTCGCTGCGATCGGCAGCCTGGGTCAGGTAGGAGAGGGCGTCGTCCCCCTTGCCGGTCGTGTACGCGTTGTGGCCGAGATGGGTGAGGGCGAGCTCGTCGTCGGGGTTGAGCTCGAGCGCCTTCTTGAATGCCTCGGTGGCCTCGTCGTCACGGCCCTCGGTGGCGAGCGCATCGCCCAGGTCGTGCCAGGCCTCGGCGGAATCGGCCCGGAGCTCGGTGACCTTGCGCAGCTGGTCGACTGCGTCGTCCGCGCCCGTCTCCACCCCGGCGCGGCCGGCCACCGCCAGAAGCTCGGGGTCGTCGGGCGAGTCGGCCAGCGCGGCGACCGCCGCCTCGCGCGCCTTGCCGAACTCCCCTGCCTGAAAATGTGACCGGGCCTGCTCCAAATTGGTCATCCGCGTCATCCTCGCCCAAGGAGAACTCGCGCGTCAATGGCCGGGCTCATCCGGTCACCGCCTTCATCTGAAGCCGCGACGTGCTCCGGCCCGCAACCTCCTGGGCCTGGATCGCGGTGATCACCACGGTGCTGACGACGTCCGGAACGAGGCAGCCGCGGCTGAGGTCGTTCACGGGCTTGTTGAGGCCCTGGAGCACCGGCCCGATGGCGACTGCGCCCGAGGAGCGCTGGACCGCCTTGTAGGCGATGTTGCCCGTCTCGAGGTCGGGGAAGACGAACACCGTCGCCCGCCCCGCGACCTCGCTGCCCGGCAGCTTCTTGTCCGCGACGTCGGGGTCGATGGCCGCGTCGTACTGGATCGGCCCCTCGACCTTCAGGTAGGGAGCCCGCTCGCGGACCAGCTCGGTCGCCTCGCGCACCTTGTCCACGTCGGCGCCCTTGCCCGACTCGCCGGTCGAGTAGGAGAGCATGGCGATCAGCGGCTCGACGCCGAAGGTGGCCGCCGTCTCGGCCGAGCTGATGGCGATGTCCGCCAGCTGCGCGGCATCCGGGTTCGGGTTGACCGCGCAGTCGCCGTAGACGAGCACCCGGTCCGGCATGCACATGAGGAAGACGCTCGAGACGACCGAGACGTCAGGACGCGCCTTGATGATCTCGAAGGCCGGGCGGATGGTGTCGCCGGTCGTGTGGGCGGCGCCGGAGACCATGCCGTCGGCGTGGCCCGCCTGCACCATCAGCGTGCCGAAGTAGCTGAGGTCGGCGACCGTGTCGAAGGCCAGCTCCTCGGTGACGCCCTTGTGCTTGCG
>JBJMLJ010000672.1:0-5765 GCA_045805365.1 Thermoleophilaceae bacterium | reverse complement strand
TGAAGAACCCGCAGGCCGGCCGCACGAAGGCGGCGCTGGCCCTCGCCTCCGCGCTGCCACCCCACGCGTTGCGGCTCGCCCTGACCGGCACCCCGATCCTGAATCGCGCCGAGGAGCTCGTCACCCAGCTGCGAGTGCTCGACCGCCTTCGCGAGTTCGGCAGCGGCGCCCGCCTGTCGCGCCGCTTCCGCTCGGCCGGCAGCGACGACCGGCTCCATTGGAACCTGCGGGCGATCGGCTACGTCCGGCGAACGAAGGCCCAGGTCCTGCCCCAGCTGCCGGCCAAGCGCCGGGACACGGTCCCGCTGATCCTGGCCAACGAGGAGGAGTACCGCCTGGCGGAGACCGACGTGATCGCCTGGCTCCAGAGCCTGCCGCTCGACTTCAAGACCCTCGACGCGAAGGTGGCGGCGGCACTGCGCTCAGAGCAGCTGGTGCGGCTCAACAACCTGCGCCAGCTGGCGGCCGTCGGCAAGCTGCCTACGGCCCTCGCCTGGCTCGAGGACTTCCTCGCGTCGGGCGAGCCGTTGGTGGTGTTCGCCGACCACATCGCGATCCAGCAGGCACTGCTGGACCGCTTCCCCGGCGCGGCGCACATCATGGGACGCGATTCCGCGGAGTCGCGCCAGGCGGCGATCGACTCCTTCCAGAGCGCCGACGGCCCCCAGCTGATCGTCTGCTCCCTGCGCGCGGGCTCCCAGGGAATCACCCTGACCCGAGCCTCGAACGTGGCCTTCATGGAGCTCGACTGGACCCCGGCCCGCCACGACCAGGCCGAGGACCGCCTCCACCGGATCGGCCAGGAGGACTCGGTGACCGCCTGGTACCTGCTGGCGCCGAACACGATCGACGAATCGATGGCGTCGGTCCTCGAGGAGAAGCGCCGCCTGATCGATGCGGTCACCGACGGCCAGGTCCGCGACGACGAGCGGATCGTCGAGGCGGTGTTGCGCGACCTGCGGGAGCGGCCAATGCGCCGGGGTGCGCCCGAGGGGATCAGGCCGGAGCGCGGTGGGCGCTCGGTCCCTACCTCGTCGGGATCCCGCCGCCCGGGTTGGGCAGGCCGGCGGCGCTAGCCGTGCTGCCAGGCCACGCTGAACGACGTCCCGCCGCTGATCGCCGACGGAACTGCCCGCGCAGCACCCTGGTTGTTGACCATCGTGATCGGCTCGATGTTTCCAAACGAGCCGAGGCTCCTCGTCGAGCCGTCGATCGTTGCGGACGCGGCGCTGAAGGGCTGCGAGCCGAAGTTCGAGAGCAGGCCGCTGGAGGGTCCCTCGAGGACCCACTCGACGGAGCTCCGCCGCGTTCGCTTAGACCTCTGCGTCGTCTGGAACGACGCCTTGGTCGTGTTGTTGGTGAGCTTGAGGATGAAATCGCCGGAGGACCCGCCGGTCACCTCTCCGGTGAACGAGTCGCCCGGGTGCACCGCCAGGCCCAAGCTGACGAGGCTCTTCGGATACATCTCGTACCAGGCGTAGTAGACGGGCTTGCCGCCCTGGCAGTCGGAGTCGGTCCCGATCTGCTCGACCGTGTTGCTGTTGTCGCCGTCGATCCCCACCCAGGGCGACGACCAGCTGTTCTCGCCCGCGGCGCAGGTCACGCCCCGCGCCGTCCAGGTTCCGATTACGTGGGTCGCGTTGCTACCTGGCACCGCGTAGCCCGACCAGTTCGTGCTCGTGCTGCGCCCGAACTTGCGCTTCGGGGCGTGGGAGTGAGCGCCGTCGGCGAGCGCCGCGGATGGCACGATCAGCGCGGCGACCACCGCAAGGGTTCCAACAGTTGCTGCCCGCATTCCGACCGAGCGTAGGCGAGGTCGCCGAACTTCGCTACTGGACCGTTTGTCTAGTGGCGCGGCTTCCTGCAGACCAGGTTCTTCGACGTGCGCAGGCAACGCGCGGGCGGCTTGATCCGTCGCGGCGCCCCCCCGCGACTTGACGGCGAGCACCTCGTGCGCGTTGCGCCACGGACTCGCTTCCAGCTGACCCTGAGCCTCGTGCCGCGCCGGCGGATCCGCAGGTTGTGCGGGCGTCCCAGCGCCCACACGGGTCGGAGGGTCGAGACCGTCCGGCTGTCGGCGGGCAGCCCGCATGGGGTGACCAATCTCTGCCGTCAGGCCAGCGCCTGCTTGCGAGCCCGAGCGCTCTTCCCGCGCTTCCCCGCGTCCAGCTCCAGCTTCCGGAGCCGCACCGCCTCCGGCGTGACCTCGACGCACTCGTCCTCGCGGATGAACTCGAGCGCCTGGTCGAGCGACGGCCGGTGCGCCGGCACGAGCTTGACGGTCTCGTCCGAGCCGGCCGCGCGCATGTTCGTCTGCTTCTTCTCGCGGATGGCGTTAACGTCGAGGTCGTCGGGGCGGCCGTTCTCGCCTATCACCATGCCCTCGTAGACCTCCTCGCCCGGCCCGACGAAGAGCTGCCCGCGCTCCTGCAGCTTGAGCAGCGCGAAGCTGCCGGTGGTGCCGCGGCGATCGGCGACGAGCGAGCCCGTGGGACGGGTGCGGATCTCGCCCTGCCAGGGCTCGTAGCGGTCGAAGACCGAGTGCAGGATGCCCGAGCCGCGCGTTTCGGTTAGGAACTCGGTGCGGAAGCCGATGAGGCCGCGGGTCGGGACGAGGAAGTCGATCCGGACCCAGCCCGTGCCATGGTTGACCAGGTTTTCCTGGCGGCCCTTGCGCAGCGCGAGCATCTGGATCACGACGCCGAGGTAGTCGTCGGGCACGTCGATGCTCAGCTGCTCAATCGGCTCGTGCAGCTCGCCGTCGACCTCTCGGGTTACCACCTGCGGCTTGCCGACCGTCAGCTCGAAGCCCTCGCGCCTCATTGATTCCACCAGCACCGCGAGCTGCAGCTCGCCGCGGCCCTGGACCTCCCAGGTATCCGGCTCGTCTGTCTCGAGTACTCGGATCGCGACGTTGCCGACGAGCTCCTGCTCGAGCCGGTCTTGGAGTTGCCGCGCGGTGAGCTTCGAGCCCGACTGCCCCGCCAGCGGGCTCGTGTTGATGCCGATCGTCATGGCGAGCGCGGGCTCCTCGACCGCGATCACAGGCAGCGGCTGCGGGTGCTCGGGGTCGGCGATTGTCTCGCCGATCGTGATCTCGGGGATGCCGGCGAGCGCGATGATCTCGCCGGGCCCGGCGCTGTCGGCGGGGACCCTTTTCAGGCCCTCGTTCACGTAGAGCTCGGTGACCGTGACCGTCTGGGTGGAGCCGTCGCGCCGGATCCAGGCGACGGGCTGGCTCTTCTGGATCGTCCCCTGGTGCACGCGGCACAGCGCGAGCCGGCCGACGTAGGGGTCGGCGTCGAGGTTCGTTACTCGCGCCTGGAGCGGTCCGTTTTGCTCGTACTCGGGCGCAGGAATGTGGTCGATCAGCAGGTCGAACAGCGGCCGGAGGTCCGTGCCCTCGACGTCGGGCTCGGCCGAGGCCCAGCCGGCCTTGGCGTTCGTGTAGACGATCGGGAACTCGATCTGAGACTCGTCGGCGTCGAGGTCGAGGAACAGCTCGTAGACCTCGTCGACGACTTCCGAGATGCGCGCGTCCGGCCGATCGACCTTGTTGATGACGAGCACGACCGGCAGGTGGAGCTCCAGAGCCTTTCTTAGGACGAACCGCGTCTGCGGGAGCGGCCCCTCCGAGGCGTCGACGAGCAGCATCACGCCGTCGACCATCGTCAGCCCACGCTCGACCTCGCCGCCGAAGTCGGCGTGACCCGGGGTGTCAACGAGGTTGATCTTGGTCTCGCCGTAGTGAACCGCCGCGTTCTTGGCGAGGATCGTGATCCCGCGCTCGCGCTCCTGGTCCATCGAGTCCATGACCCGGTCGGTCAGTTCCTCATGGGCCGCGAACACGCCGGACTGCCGCAGCATGGCGTCGACCAGCGTCGTCTTGCCGTGGTCGACGTGGGCGATGATCGCGACGTTGCGGAGGGAGGTGGGGTGGGGCACGGCTCAAGGGTGGCAGGCGCCGCCGGACGCAACCACCGGCTCCGTCGCTGTCCGATGGTCGGCCATCATGTGACGTCGAGCGCCTCCGAGTGCCACTGCTTCCAGGTGTACCGTCCCGTTTCGGCAGGGTCGCAGCTCCGGTTGCCGCCGCTCGAGTTGCGCCTGTAGCGCCGGGCGGTCCGGTGGGTCCCTTGCCGACGGCGCTGCATCGCACACGTCGAAGGAATCAACTGGCAACGGGCGTAAGTTGCTGGCATCGACATCGCGGGACGTCAACTCGACCTGATTGCGAAGCTCGCTGCACTGGAGCCGGCGCTCTGGTTCATGGGCGGGTATGCGGAGGACGCCGTCCTCGCGGGCCGGGTGACAAGCGCTCCTTGTCGCCCCAAGCGACGGTCAGGGGCACGTCGATGTCGTGGCCGTCCCGGAAGCGCTCCCGGCGGGTTGCGGACAGATGTGCGCTGAAAGTCGGGGTTCGGGCGAAGGTTGTGGCCATCTCTATCGCCTCTTCGGCGGGCATCTGCCGAGGCTTGGCCATGGTGCCCCTCAGGGCGAGGGTGCGGCCGAGGCCGCTGCGCATGACCCTCGGTGTGAGCGGCGCGAACAGGCGACCGAGCCTGTACTGGCTCCATAGCTGAAGCGAGCAGCGCCACGGGTCGTGCTTGGGCCAGAGGCCCGCTGGCGCTATGGCAGCCACCAAGCGCGCACGGCCGAGCTTGGCCAGCTCGAGCGCGGTCCAGCCGCCCACGGAGTTGCCCGCCAGATGCGCCCGCTCGATACCCAGCCGCGACTGGCCTCTCGAAAGACCTGACAGGAGGCGTGTGAGTCCTCGTGGTCGGGCAGCGGACAGGCGATCATTCCGCCGTCGCCGGGCACGTCGATTCCAGCGAGCGCCCGAAAGTAGCTCGGCGGTGGGACCTGCGCGAGCTCGTCGTCCAAGTATGGCGAGCGGGCAGCAAGGAGGGGCCCGTAGTGGACCGTTGTCGTATCGAGGGCGAGGTACGCGTCCCTAGGCGGGTTGATCGGAGCGAGCTCGTCGTCTGCGCGAGCGCTGCCGTCGCTCAGGAGGACCTGGTTGACGGCCCTGCTGGCCATAACCTTGCTCCGTGGGAGCTGAGGCGAACGTTCGAGTGGTCGAGCGATTCCTTGCCGCCTTCAACCACCACCGACTCGACCGGATGGCTCGCCTGACGACGCTGGACCAAACTATTCAGCTTCCGGACGGGACGATTGCGCGGGGCCGGCTCCGGGTGGCGAGGCTGATCGCCTGGGTGATCTGGCGGAGTCGAGGCACTCTGCAGATGACGCCGCTCTCGGTTTCAGCCCAAGGAGAGTGTGAAGTCGTCGCGCGGACCCACAACACCGCGAAGCGGGGCAAGCTGACGCTCGACCTTGAGATGACACTCGTCTTTAGCTTGCGTGACCGCCGGGTGTCAGCCGTCAACGAGACGGTCGAGGATCTCTCGGCATGGAGGAGGTTTTGGCGCTGAGTGGCTCGACCGCGGCACGGGTTTGGCGCATGAGACCGATTTGGCGATTCCTTGCCGACCGTCAAACGCCTCGCCCAGAAGCCGTGGCACTCCACGCGGCCCGCTACTACAGGCCCGTTCTCCGGGCTAGCTAACCGCAGCCCGTGTTGTTCCCGCAGCTCGAGCACGTGTAGCACGAGCCCGTCCGCTGCATCATCCCGCCGCACTGGGCGCAGGCCGGGCCTAGCTCGAGGCCCTGCAGCTTCGCGGGGGTCACGGGGGGGTCGTCGGTGAAGGCCGCCGCCGCGGGCTGGGGCGTGGACGGCGCCGGCGAGGCTGAGGCCTCTGGTG
>JBJMLJ010000671.1:0-1837 GCA_045805365.1 Thermoleophilaceae bacterium | reverse complement strand
TGACCGGCAAGTCGCTGCTCTTCGGAATCCCCGACGGCGTGCTCCCGCGCGACTACTGGCAGGCGTCGGTCGGCGAGGCGGCGTCGCACGCCGTAGGACCGCTCCTGTCCTCGCCGGCCCTGGCGCCCGCGCTCGTGTGGGCGGCGCTGGCGCCGGTGCTCGCGCTGGTGGTGCGCGGCCGCTTCCTGGCGCTCGACGTGGTCGCGGCCGGAGCATGGGCGGCGGCCCTGGTGGTGGCCCAGGCCGCCGTGGCCGAGCTGCTCGCCCCGGTCACCGCGTTGGACCAGCCGCGCGGCGGGTCGGTGGGCCCGATCCTCGCGGCCGCGGTGGTGCTGGCGGTGGCAGTGGCCGCCCCGGCCTCCTTCCGGGAGACGCAGGAGCCCGCGACGGCCGGTCGCGGGATACCCTGAGGGGTCCCCATGAGCATGCTTCGCAACCTCGAGGCCAAGCTGGGAGGCTTAGTCGAGGGCGCGTTCGGGCGCGCCTTCAAGACGAGCGTCCAGCCGGTCGAGCTGGCGCACAAGCTCGCCAAGGAGATGGAGGAGAACCAGGTGGTCTCCGTCTCCCGGGTCTACGTGCCGAACCACTATCGCGTCTTCCTGTCGCCGCACGACCGGGAGCAGTTCTCGAGCTACGAGAACGGCCTGCGGAAGGAGCTGTCGGACTACCTGCTGGAGCACTCCAGGCAGGAGGGCCTCGCGCTGACGAGCCGGCCGCAGATCGAGCTGATGAGCGACGAGCGGCTCGACGTCGGCGAGTTCGGCATCCAGGCCCAGATGCTCGAGCCGCCCGAGGAGGAGGAGGTCTCGGCGGGGCCGCAGGCGGCGCCGTCGGCCGGTGACTTCGGCCACACCATGGTCTATTCGCCGGACCGGGCGGCGCGCGTGCTCGACGAGGAGCGCGGAGCACGGGACGGAGCGCGCGCCCTGCTCGTCGGGGATGGGCGCCGCAGCGTCCTGTCCGGGGACCACATGCTGCTGGGGAGAAGCCGCGAATGCGAAGTCGTCGTCTCCGACCCCAACGTCTCCCGCCGCCACGCCGAGCTGCGCCGCGACGGAGGGCGCTGGGTCATCGCGGACCTCGGCTCGACCAACGGCATCAAGGTGAACGGGCGGCGGGTGGACCGCGCCCAGCTCGAGCCGGGCGACCGAATCACGCTCGGACTGACCGAACTGACCTTCGAGCTTGACTAGCCTTGCACTGGACGAGCCGCTCGCGGTCGCGTTGAAGTTCGGCTTCCTGGCTGTGCTCTATCTCTTTCTCCTCTGGGTGGCCCGCAGTGCCCGGCGCGATCTCGGGCACTACGAGGGCGGCGCGGCGATCGAGGAGGCGGCGCCGGCCCCCCGCCGGCGCGAGCCGCCGCCGGAGCCGGGGCCGGGGGTCCAGCCGCGGCTCGAGGTCGTCGCGGCGATGGGCCATCAGCCGGGTTCGGCGTTCGATATCGCGAACGGCGTGACCCTCGGTCGCGGGGACGGCGCGGACATCCTCGTGGACGATCCCTTCGCGTCGTCCGCCCACGCGCGAATATTTCCCCGGGGTGACTTCATGTATATCGAGGACATGGGGTCGACGAACGGGACCTACCTGAACGGACGGCAGTTGCATGCGGAGGAACGGCTGAACGGCTCCGACCTCATCCGGATCGGCGACAGCGAGTATCGCTACCAGGAGTGATCCCGGCGCGATGGCCCTGAGAATCGTCGAACAGGTAGGCAAGAGCGACGTCGGCATGCAGCGGACGTCGAACGAGGACTCGCTTCTCCTCGAGCCGCCGTTCTTCGTCGTGGCCGACGGGATGGGCGGCGCCAAGGCGGGCGAGGTCGCCTCCCAGATCGCT